>DATLLB010000504.1:0-23896 GCA_035538075.1 Enhygromyxa sp. | reverse complement strand
CGGCGACGGACGATGCGAGTGCGGCCGAGCCCCGGTCCGTAGAGGATGCCGGTCCGCAGCGCGCCGCAGCGCTCGAGATCGGGCTGTAGCGACTCGGCGACTCGCTTGTTCTCGACGTCGATCGTCACCAGCGTCTTGCCGTCTTGGATGTCCTGCTCGAGCGCCTCGAGCTCGCGCCGCGGCAGCGCAGCGCCGGCGATCGAGGCGAGCACACCAAACGCTCCGGCCAGCACCGCTCCGACCACACCAGCCACGAACGGACCGCCCATGAAGCGGTCGCCGAGGAACACCGCTGCCAGCACACCGCCGAGCACGGCCGCGAACAGCGGGCCGAGCAGCGCGTAGAGCCGGCTGCGCGTGCCCTGGCCCTGAATCTCGGGCTCGGGCAGCTCGCCTTGGTGCTCGTGGATCGTCAGGACTTCTTCGAGGTCGCGCCGCTCCAGGCGGGCGATCGCAGCATCGGCAGCGGCGCGGTCCTCGAACAGGGCGTAGGCGAGCACCTCCATTCACTCACTGTGATCCATGATCCGCTCGGGTGAGCCGGCAGGCCGTGCCGGCGCGTGCGTAGCCGCGCGCAATCACAGCGGAGCGCATACACTGGCGCGATGGAGCTGCGGATCCTCGCCGTCGGCAAGCTCAAGCAAGCGGGCCTCGAGGCGCTGGTCGCCGACTACTGCAAGCGCTCGCGGGCGCTGCTGCCGATCCAGATCGAGCATGTTCGCGATCTCGCGGCGCTGCGGGCTCGGCTCGAGCGACCGCGGGTGATCCTCGACGAGCGCGGCGAGCAGGTCACCACGCAGACGCTCGCGAACTGGCTGGCCGAGTGGCGCGATCGCGGGGTGCGGCGGGTCGACTTTGCGATCGGCGAGGCGCACGGGTTCGCTGACGAGGATCGCAAAGCCGCCGACAAGCTGCTCGGGCTCTCGCGTCTGACCCTGCCCCATCGGCTCGCGCAGGTGCTGCTGGTCGAGCAGCTCTACCGCGCGGGCACGATCCTCGCCGGGCATCCTTACCACCATCAATGAAGGAAGAAGGCCCGTGTCGGTTTGACGACACGGGCCTTTTCGATGCTTCGGCTCGAGCTCAGGCCGCTCGGGCGAACGAGCGGACGCGTGGTGCCGAGAGCTGGACCGGCTTCGGGCACACCTCGACGCAGAGCTCGAGCTCGGCCAGCTTGCGACCCGCTCCGCGGATCTCGACGCCGAGCGTCAGGTACACCCGCGCTTCGTGCTCGCGCACGCTCCGGTAGCGGACGGTGGCGACGACCGTCAGCCGCTCGCCGACACCGACCGGCGCGAGCGAGCGCAGCTTGCCCATCGAGGTCTGGACCATCGCACAGCCGGCGAGGCTGCTCGATCGCTCGAGGGCCTCGAGCGCGCGGGCGAGCATCAGCCCCTCGGGCACCGGGTTACCTGCGAGCGGCGGCTGCTCGAGACCCGGACGGAAGCTCGGACCGTCGTCCCGTCCGCCCAGCATCTGGGCCACCTCCCAAGCCGCCACCTCGTTGGGCGCAATTCGGAACTCGGAGGAGAACAGCACTTCACCGACACCGAAACTGGTAGGCGCACGCATAGGATTTGGACCTCCCATGTTTTTTGTGCAGCAGCCCAGCGGGCTCGGCCACGTGGGAAAATGGTTTTGCTGGCCGATGCAAGAAATTCGGCACTTGCAGAGAATCAGGGTGATAGCGCCTGATTTCGCGCGATTTGTGGCTCGAGGGCACACGAGCGGCGGCGCTACGAGTGCGTCACGACGGAGATCTCTCGCGAGATCTCTGCTCAATTGCGACGAGAAACCCTGCAAACGCCCGAGCCCGAGGCCGACAAGCTCGATGTGTGGACGTCCATCTTCCCTCCAGTCTGCCTCGGCTGCGAACGCTTGCTTCGGCACGACGAGCCGCTCGCGTTGTGCACCCGCTGTCGACCGCTGCAAGCCGAGCTGCCCGAGAGCCTAGCCGAGCGCGCGGGCGTGCGCGCGATGTGGTCGTATGACGGTCCGCTGCATCGGGCCGTGGTCGCGCTCAAGTTCTCGGGCGCGCTGGCGCTCGCAGGTCCACTCGGGCGGCTGCTCGCGCAGGATCCACGACTGCTCGTCGATCCAGAGGGCCGTCCGATCGAGCTGGTGATCCCCGTGCCGCTGCACTGGCGACGTCGGTTGCTGCGCGGCTTCGATCAGTCCGAGGAGCTCGCGCGCTGGGCCCTGCATCACGCCGAGCGCATGCACGGATCCGCGCCGCCGCTCGGACAGCGAGTGCTATGCCGCCGAGTCGCGACGCAGCCGCAGACCGAGCTCGACGCGCGCGAGCGCGAGGCCAACGTCGAGGCTGTGTTCGAGGTGCGCCGGCCCGAGCAGGTCCGCGGCCGGCGAATGCTGGTGGTCGACGACGTGACCACCACTGGCGCGACCGCCCGCGCCTGCGCAGCGGCGTTGCGTGACGCCGGGGCCGCCTCGGTACAGTGCTTGGCCCTGCTTCGTACGCTCTGAGACGTTGCCGTCGTCGGAGTCCGCACGAGCGCGTGCGTGAAACACTCGACGAGCGTGCAGCGAACGGGCAAAGGACAACCATGCCGCTCGATCTGCCCATCGCCTCCCTGGCCACCGCTGCTGCCGTGGCCACCGCTGCCGGCCCCGCTCCTGCCACGCCCGTTCGCGTCGCGATCGTGGCTCGTGATCCTCTGGTTCACGCGGCCCTGCGCGCGCGGCTGGCCACGACCGAGGACGTGTGGCTGGTCGACGATCCTGCGCGCGCCTCGGTGCTGGTCTGGGATCCGCCCGCCCAGTCGGACGGCGAGCTGCCGAGCTTGCCGAGCTCGACCGGGTCACCGCTGGTGATCGCCCTGGTCGACGAGAGCACCGACCCGATGCCGCTGCTCGCGGCGGGCGTGCGCGGCCTGCTGCGCCGCAACACCGACGGTGCACGTCTGCGCGCCACGATCCTCGCCGCCGGGCTCGGCCTCACGGTCCTCGACGAGGATCCGGCCGACGCCATCGTCGCCGCCTGGTCACCGAGCGAGCCTGCGCCCGCGCACGAGCTCGACCGCCTGACCCCACGCGAGCGCGAGGTTCTCGAGCTGCTCGCCGACGGCCTCTCCAACCGCTCGATCGCGCAGAAGCTCGGCATCTCCTCGCACACGGTGAAGTTCCACGTCGACGCGCTGCTCGACAAGCTCTCCGCTCGCTCGCGCACGCAAGTGGTCGTGAAGGCCGTCCGCCAGGGCCTGCTCGAGCTGGTTTAGCTCGAGCGACGACTCCACCGGATCACTGGGCCACCGGATCAGGCCAACTGATCGCCGGGGTCGCTGGGATAATCCGCGAGATCGAAGCCCCAGCCGTTGTCGACGCGCAGGTTCAGGTGAAAGCGCGTGAACTTGCCGGGCTCGCTCTCGACCTTCAGCTCGCCTCGGTGCTCGCGGACGATGCCGTGGCTGACCGAGAGCCCGAGGCCGGTGCCCTCGTTGCGCGCCTTGGTGGTGAAGAACGGGTCGAAGATTCTGTCGATGACCTCGGCCGGGATGCCGACGCCGAGGTCCTCGACGGTGGCGCACACCCACGGCTCGCCGTCGCGCTCGAACTCCCGCGCGACGATCGAGATGCGCTTGTGCTCGTCGTACTCGGGGTAGCGAGCGTTGAGGGCGTCGCGGGCGTTGCCGAGCAGGTTCATGAACACCTGCTGCAGCTGCTGGCTGCGACACTTCACGCGCGGTAGCTCGGCGGGGATGTCGACGTGCAGCAGGATGTGATCGCGGCGCAAGACCGTGCGCATGAGCGTGAGCGTCGACTCGACGATGTCCGACAGCCGCGCGGGGCTGTGGTGCTCTCGCTCCTGCCGCGCGAAGGCCAGCAGGCTGCGCACGATGTTGGCCACGCGCTCGGTCTCGGTGACGATCTCGGCGGCGAAGTCGGCGACCGCTCCGCCCGGCTCGGCGCGCAGGCGCACGAGGTCGGCGTAGTTCATGATGCTCTGGATCGGGTTGTTGATCTCGTGAGCGACGCCGCTGGCGAGCGTGCCGATCGACTCGAGCTTCTGCTGCTGGCGCAGCTGCGCCTCGAGGTTGGCCCGCTCGTGCTCGGCGGCCTTGCGATCACTGATCTCGGTGCCGATCAGCAAGAACCCACCTTCGGCGAGTGGAACCACGCGATTCGACCACCAGCGCTCGCGCCCGCCGTCGACCATGCAGACCTCGTAGCTGCTCGGGCCGCCGCTGCTCCGCGCCGTGTCCATCGCGCTTCGCAGCGCGTGCAGCTGCTCGGCGCGCGGCTCTCCGAGTGTTCGGTTGGCCACGACGATGTGGCCTTCGGCGTCGAGCTCCGCGATCAGGTCGGGCACGTTCTCCCACAGGTAGCGCCAGCGCGACTCGGAGCGACGCAAGGCCTGCTCGGCGAGTCGGCGCTCGGTGACGTCGCTCAGGATCATGGTGATCGCAACCACGTCGCCGCTGCGGATCACTGGCGCGCCCTGGACCTCGTACCAGCGCGCGCCGTCTTCTCCGGACCTCGGACCGACGCCACGCAGCGTGAACTCGTAGGCCTGCTTGCCCGCGACGATCTGCGCGATGGCGTCGCGCAGCGCCTGGCGCCCGCTGCCATCGGCGAGCTCGAACGCGCTGCTGCCAATCAATTCCCAGGGCTCGCGCCCGTCGGTGGGCACCTGGCGATTGACGAACAGGATCGTGCCCTCGAGATCGATCGTGATGATGACGTTGGGCGCATGCTCGACGAGCGACAAGAAGCGCGCCTCGACATGCCCGAGCGCGTCCTCGGTGCGCTTGCGCTCGGTGACCAATTCGCCGCTCGCATACACACGGCGCGCATCGCCGCTGCCGCGACCTTCGAGCCGCTGGCGAACCCACATGATCGAGCCGTCCCGCGCGAACAAACGAAATTCGTGGACGGCCTGATCGCGGCCGCCCTCGGCGGCACCGCGAGTCACCGATGCGATGGTGCGCGCGAACGCCTCGCCATCATCGGGGTGGACGTCGGTCCCGCCAGCCAAGCTCTCCACGAAATCGCGCTCGTGACCGGTCGTACGGGTGAAGCTGCGCGTGGTCCATGCGCGCACGATCAACGCGTCGGATCGGCGCTCGCCGAACCACCAATAGCCGGAGGTGAGCTGCGAGAACACATCGAGGTCCTCGCGGGCTCGTCGCAACTCTGCGCGTGTGCGCTCGAGTTCGCAGACGAGCTCGTCTCGCTCACGATCGACCGTGCCCATCGGACCACCCTGGCCACGCGGCTCACCGGTCGGCTGGGCCACGTCGGCGTCGTCACTCCCGGTTCCCATCGTGTCGGCGAGTCGGCTGAACATGTTATACCCGCGGAACTCCAGCGAGAACATCGGACACGTCCTCCCCGCGGCGTGTGTTGCGTACCATGGCCCGAATCCTCGTCGTCGATGACGAACGCAGCTTGCGTCGTACCTTCGCTCTGTTCCTCCGCGATGACGGCCACGAGGTCGAGACCGCAGAGGATGTCGATCAAGCGCTCGCTACTCTAGAGGCTGCCTCTGGCTCGGGCGGCGGCTCCGGCGAGAATCAGTTCGATGTAGTCGTCTCGGACATCATCCTGCCGCGTCGCAGCGGCGTGTCGCTGATGGAAGCGATCGCCGAGCGCTGGCCCGACATCAAGGTCATCCTCGTCACCGGTGAGCCCACGGTCGAGACCGCCGCGAGCGCGGTGCGATCGGGCGCTTACGACTATATCTCGAAGCCGGTCTCGAGCTCGAAGATTCGCAAGGTCGTCGCCGCGGCCGCGCGGGTCAAGTCGCTGCAAGACGACAACCGTCGGCTGCAGGCCGAGAACGATCGTCAGCGAGCCGAGCTCGCCAACCTCGTCGAGCTGCGCACCGCCGAGGTCCGCGATACTCGTGAAGCGCTCGCGTGGACCGAGGCTCGCATCAGCCGAATCGCATCCAACATCCCCGGCGTGCTGCTGCAGTTCGAGCGTCGCACCGACGGGGCGTTCGCGTTCACGTTCATGGCCGAGAGCGCCGAGGCGACGTTCGGGATCGTGCCGGCGCAGGTCGTGGCCGACTCGCGGGTGTTCCTCGATCGCATCCACCCCGAAGATCGCGACGAGCTGCAGGAGTCGCTGGCACGCTCGGCCGAGGCGCTGAGCCTGTGGACCTGGGAGGGTCGCATCCTGCTGCCCAACGGCGACGTGCGGTGGTTTCAGGCCCAGTCACGACCGGTCCGCAGCGACGAC
The DNA here is from genome assembly GCA_035538075.1 of Enhygromyxa sp. Taxonomy (GTDB): domain Bacteria; phylum Myxococcota_A; class Polyangia; order Nannocystales; family Nannocystaceae; genus Plesiocystis. The sequence goes on along the minus strand of DATLLB010000504.1, from coordinate 17,695 downwards.
GGCACCGTGGTGTGGGACGGCGTCATGCTCGACATGAGCGAGCGCAAGGATCTGCAGGCCCGACTGATGCTGTCCGATCGCATGGCCTCGATCGGCACGCTCGCGGCCGGCGTCGCCCACGAGATCAACAACCCGCTCACCTACGTGCTCGCCAACCTGCACATCCTCGGCAAGCGGGCCGAGAAGGCGACCAGCGACACCGACGACAGCGCCCGCAACACGCTGTGCTCGACCGACACCGTGCAGCTGCTGCGCGAAACCGCCGACGGGGCTCGCCGGGTCCGCGACATCGCCCGCGACCTCAAGACCTTCTCGCGCTCGAGCGACGAGGTCTCGCCGGTCGACGTCCGCCAGGTGCTCGACTCGTCGGTGCGCATGGCGATCAACGAGATTCGCCACCGCGCCCGACTCGAGCGCAACTACATGGAGACGCCGCCGGTGCTGGCCAACTCCTCGCGGCTCGGCCAGGTGTTCCTCAATCTCATCGTCAACGCTGCGCAGGCGATCCCCGACGGCGCGGCCGAGCACAACTTGATCCGCCTGGCGACCGCGACCGGCAGCGACGGCTACGCCGAGATCATGGTCACCGACACCGGCTCGGGCATCCCGGCCGCGCTGCTCGAGCGGATCTTCGAGCCGTTCGTGACCATGAAGCCGGTCGGCGTCGGCACCGGGCTCGGGCTCTACATCTGCCGCGACATCATCCATCACCTCGGCGGCGTGATAGAGGTCGAGTCGGAGCTCGGCAAGGGCTCGACGTTCAAGGTCCGGCTCCCGCCTGCGCCCAACGAGCTGCGGGCCGGGCCGATCGCGGCGGTGTCCAATCGCCAACGCGAGAAGGAGCTGCCGCGCTCGCGCATCCTGGTCATCGACGACGAGCCCAACATCGGCCGCAGCTTCGCCCGCTCGCTGCCCGAGCACGACGTGATCTTCGTCGACAGCGGACGCGAGGGCATTCGTCGGCTCGACGAGGGCGAGCGCTTCGACGTGATCTTCTGCGACGTGATGATGCCCGACCTCACCGGTCGCGACGTCCACGAGCAGATTGGCGAGCGGCACTCGAGCATGCTCGAGCGCATCGTGTTCATGACCGGCGGAGCGTTCACCGAGCGCGCCAGCGAGTTCATCGAACGCGTAAACGCACGGCGCGTCGACAAGCCATTCGACGTGGCCACGATTCGCACGGTGCTCCGCGAGAAGCTCGACCCGACCTACGATGGGTGCTGACCGAACGGTGGAGCCGGCGGGCCGGTTGTCACAACGATCAACCCAGAGAGTTGGCCAGTCGAGCTGACGCGGCGAGCTTGGCGGCCACGCGAGGGTGGACGTGACGCGACGACGGCGGCTGCGACGGGCGGTGGACTTTGATAGCCTGCGCGGCGGAGTAGCTGTGTCGAGCTTGCCCGGTTTCGAACCAGGCCCGCTGATCCACGCGGGCTCGCGGTCGCGGATCCTTCGAGCGCGGCGGCAACATGACGGCGCCTCGGTCGTGCTCAAGACCCTCGCGTCGAGCCGCCCGAGCAGCCAAGCGATCGCGCGGCTGCGGCGAGAGTGGGAGATCGGGCACGGCTTCGAGCACGCCAACGTGGTCCGCTACCTGAGCCTCGAGATCGCCGAGCACGCCGCGGCGATCGTGATGGAGGACATGCAAGGCGTCTCGCTCGCCGAGCGCATCCCGGCGCGCGGCTTTGCGATCGAGCGCTTCTTGGCGCTCGCGCTGCAGCTCGCCCGGGGCCTCGCCGCCATCCATGCGCGCCGCGTCATCCACAAGGACATCAAGCCGCGCAACATCTTGATCGACGCGGCCGGCCAGAGTGTGAAGTTCATCGACTTCGGCGTCTCGGCGCGGCTCGATGACGGCGACCGCCTGACCGTCGCGCCCAACCGACTCGAAGGCACGCTCGCCTATATCTCGCCCGAGCAGACCGGGCGCATGAACCGGGCGCTCGATCACCGCGCCGACCTCTACTCGCTCGGCGTCACGTTCTACGAATTGCTGTGCGGGCAGGTCCCGTTCACCGCCACCGAGGCGCTCGAGCTCGTGCACTGCCACCTCGCCAAGCTCCCCGAGGCGCCGATCCACGTGCGCGCCGAGGTGCCCGAGCTGCTCTCGCGCATGGTGATGAAGCTGCTCGCCAAGGCGCCGGAGGATCGCTACCAGAGCGCGCGCGGGCTGCTGCACGATCTTCGCCGCTATCAAGTCGCGCTGCGCGACGAGCAGGGTGGCGCGCTGGTCCGTCACGGCGAGCTGCCGCTGTTCGAGCTCGGCGCCCGCGATCGTGGCCCCGAGCTGCGCGTGCCCGAGCGCTTGTTCGGACGCGAGCGTGATCTCGAGCACCTCGAGATCACGCTCGCGTCCGAACAAGCGCTCGGGCGTCGGCAAGTCGGCGTTGGTCGCCGAGTTCGAGCAGCGCCTGCGCGATCGCTCGGGCGCGTTCATCAGCGGCAAGTTCACGCAGCTCGGCAGCCGGGCCGCGTACGAGGGCTTCACCGAGGCGTTTCGTGGCCTCGCCGGTCGGATCCTCGGCGCCGGCATGGACGAGTTTCGCGGCTGGCGGCTGCGGCTCTCGCAGGCGCTGGCGATCAACGGTCGGCTGCTGCTCGACGTGGTGCCCGAGCTCGAGCCGATCGTCGGCCCGCTGCCGAGCGTGGCAGCGTTAGCAGGCCATCGGAAAAGTCCTCGCACCGCCTCGCTTGGTCTTTTCGCCGAGGGCGGTGTCGCCGAAAGCTCGCAGTATCCCGATACAGCTTCGTTTCGGCTCCTAGCCCTCGACGAAAATCCCGGCGCGATCCGCCACGACGACTTCTCCGATGGCCTGCTAGGACCCGAAGAGTCGCAGCACCGCTTCAACCTGGTCTTTCGTCGCTTCGTCCGCGCCTGCGCCCGCGACGGTCAGCCGCTCACGCTGTTCCTCGACGATCTGCAGTGGGCCGACGCCAGCAGCCTCGCGCTGCTCGAGCTGCTCGCCAACGACGACGAGCAGAGCCACCTCTTGTTGATCGCCTCGGTGCGCGACGACGAGCTCGACGTCGAGCACCCGACCCGCGACTCGCTCGACCAGCTGCGGGGCATCGGCGGCGGTCGGACCTCGCTGATCGAGCTGCCGTTGCGCGCGCTCGGGCTCGCCGACGTCGAGGCGTTGATCGCCGAGGCGCTCGGACGTCGGCCGCCTCGCTCGCGCGAGCTGGCCGAGCTGGTCGTCGAGCGCACCGCCGGCAACCCGCTGTTCGTGCGCACCTTCCTGCAGATGGCGTGGGAGGAGAAGCTGCTGGTCGCCGAGGAGCTCGACGAGCCGCGCGAGCTCGCGGACGACGAGGGCTTCACCGCCGTCAGCTGGCGCTGGGACGAGTCGGGCCTGCGGCAGATGCAGGCCAGCGAGTCGATCGGCGAGCTGCTCGCCCGCCGCATTCGTCAGCTGCCGGAGTCGACCCGCGAGGTGCTGCGCACCGCCGCGTGCATCGGCACCTCGTTCACGCCCGAGACCGTCGCGGCGATCAACGACACCAACCCCGCGGCCACGCTCGCCGATCTGCAGGCCGCCGCGCGAGCCGGCATGATCCTGCTGCGCGCCGACGAGCGCTGGGACTTCGTCCACGACCGCGTGCGCGAGGCCTCGCACGCGCTGCTGCCCGCCGACGAGCGTGCGGCCGCCCACCTGCGCATCGGCACGATGATGCTGGCGAACACGCCCGAGGATCGCCTGAGCGAACGCATCTTCAGCATCGTCGATCACCTCGACACCGGTCGCTCGCTGCTGCGCGACGCCGACGAGCTGGCCAGGCTCGCGCGGCTGGCCGAGATCGCCGGTCTGCGGGCGCAGATGGCCACCGCCTACCAGACCGCCGTTCGCTACTTTCGCACCGGGATCGAGTGCTTGGCCCTGCTCGATTCGCCCGGGGACCCGATTCCCCACACCGTGCCGCGCGTGGCGTGGCGCGAGCACTACGAGCTCGCGCTGAGCCTGCATCGTCACCTCGCGATCGCCGAGTACCTCTGCGACGACGTGCCGGCCTCGCTCGGCCGCATCGCGACCGCGCTCGAGCACGCCCGCGACGCGGTCGATCGCGTCGAGCTGTTCGACCTGCTGGTCTTTCAGCACACCATGGCCACGCGCTACGACCAGGCGCTCGCGACCGGTCGTGATGCGCTCGCGTTGCTCGACATCTGGCTGCCCGAGTCGTCGACCGACATCGATCACGCGCTCGCGGCCGCGCTGGCCGAGTACCGCGAGCGGCTCGGCGAGCGCCCGGTCGCGTCGCTGATCGATCTCCCCAAGATGACCCGCCGCGACGTGCGAGCGGCGGCGCGGATGCTCGCGACCTTGATGAGCGCGACCTACAGCGCCGATCCCAAGCTGTTCCCGCTGGTCACGCTCAAGCTCGTCAACCTCACGCTCGCGCACGGCTCGTTGCCGGAGTCGAGCTACGGCTACGCCCACCACGGGACCTTCGTCGGCGCGACGCTGGGCGATCATGCGACCGCCTACGAGTGGGGCAAGCTCGCGCTCGCGCTGGCCCGCGAGTCCGACGACCTCGCGCAGGAGGCCCGCGCGTGCAACATCGTCGCTGGATTCCTGCTGCCCTGGTGCGCGCACGTCCGCGAGTGCGAGGCGCTCAACGATCGCGGCGAGCAGGCGGCGCTCGAGTCCGGCCAGCTGCAGTTCGTCGGCTACATCCAGTACCACCGCCAGCTGCTCCACATGTTCGCCGGCACGCCGCTCGAGCGGCTCGAGGTCGAGCTCGCCCAGGCGCTACCGCAGCTGCGCGCGATCAACCATGTCTACGCCGCCAACGTCGTGCGCGGCGTGCAGTTGATCGTCGCCGGCATGGTCGGTGATCGCCCGGCCGGCGACGTCCGTGAGCTCGCCGCGCTGGAGCGGGAGTTCATCGCCAGCTGCCGCGAGAGCCACAGCCACATCGCGATCTGCATCCATCAGATCTATCGCGCGCAGCTGCTCTACCTGCACGGCGATCCCGAGGGCGCGCTGGCCAGCGTCGTCGCGAGCAAGGAGTTCCTGCCCTACGCGATCGGCCACGTCGCGCTCGCCGACCGCACCTTCTATCACTCGCTCGCGCTCACGGCCCTGCTCGGTGGCTACGACGAGGAGCGCAGGCGCTTCGCGGTCGCGACCATCGAGCACAACCAGCAGCAGCTCGGGACTTGGGCGCGCACGTGTCCGGAGAACTTCGAGCACAAGCGGCTGCTGGTCGCGGCCGAGCTCGCGCGCTGCGACGGCGAGCCGCTCGCGGCCCTCGACCTTTACGAGCAGGCGATCGTCTGCGCAGCCGAGCACGGGTTCGTGCAGGTCCAGGCGCTGGCCAGCGAGCTCGCGGCGCGCATGTGGATGCAGCATGGCAACCGCCGGCTCGCGCTGCCCTACCTGGCCACGGCCGTCGGCGCCTATCAGAGCTGGGGCGCGCGTCGCAAGCTGCAGCTGCTCGAGGGTGAGCTGCCCGAGCTGTTCCGCGAGCTCAACCTCGAGCGAGCGCACCGCAGGTTCACCAACACGTCCGAGCACTGGGTCGGCACCGGCAGCTCGCAGGCGCTCGACCTCGCGACCGTCACCCGTGCCTCGCAGGCCATCTCGAGCGAGATCGATCTCGATCGTCTGCTCGCCCGGATGATGCGGATCATCCTGCTCAACGCCGGCGCCAACCGAGGCTTCTTGATCCTCGAGGCCGAGGACGACTTTCGCATCGAGGCCGCGGCCAGCAGCGAGGTCGATGCGGTCGAGCTGCACCGCAAGCTGCCGCTGTCCGACGCCGACCTGGCCGTCAACATCGTGCGCCACGTGCTGCGCTCGGGCGACAACGTGGTGCTCGAGGACGCCCACCGCAGCGGGCCCTTCACCGCCGATCCGCACGTCGCTCGCCGCCGGCTCAAGTCGGTCCTGTGCACGCCGATCCGCCACAAGGACGAGCTGGTCGGCGTGCTCTACCTCGAGAACGAGCACGCGACCGCGGCCTTCACCGAGGCCCGCACCGAGGTCCTGCAGATCCTGCTCTCGCAGGCCGCGATCTCGCTGGAGAACGCCCGCTACTACAACGAGCTCAAGACCCTCAACGACGAGCTGCGAGCCCGCGCTGACGAGCTCGCCGAGTCCAAGGCTCGGCTCGAGGCCGAGATCACCGAGCGCGAGCGCGGGCAGGCCGAGCGTCTGCAGCTCGAGGCTCAGCTCCGTCAGTCGCAGAAGATGGAGGCGATCGGGCAGCTGGCCGGCGGCGTCGCGCACGACTTCAACAACCTGCTCACGACCATCATCGGCTCGACCGACGTGCTCGGCACCCGCATGCGCCTCGACGGTCGGGCCGCCCCCGAGGCCCGCAGCGCGGCTGGTCCGAATTTTGGTGCCGAGGAGGTCCGAGTGATCCGCGAGGCCGCCGAGCGTGGCGCCTCGCTGACTCGCCAGCTGCTCGCGTTCTCGCGCCGCCAGGTGCTGCAGCCCGAGCTCGTCGACCTGAACTCGCTGGTCGAGCGCAGCGGCTCGATCCTCGAGCGCCTGCTCGGCGCCGAGTATCAGCTCCGCATTCGACTCGGCGGCAGCCTCGGCCCCGTCCGCGTCGACCCGGGCCAGCTCGAGCAGGTGATCCTCAATTTGGTCATCAACGCCCGCGACGCGATGAAGCCCGGCGGCAAGGTCTGGCTCTCGACCCGCGCCGAGACCCTGACCGAGCCCCGCCCCGCGCAGCCGCAGGCGATCAAGCCGGGCGACTGGATTGTGCTCGCCGTGCGTGACACCGGCTCCGGCATGGATCGCCGGACCATGGCCCACATCTTCGAGCCCTTCTTCACCACCAAGGGCGTCGGCGAGGGCACCGGCCTCGGGCTCTCGACCGTGCTAGGCATCGTTCAACAGTCCGACGGCTACATCACGGTCGATAGCCTCGTCGGCGTCGGCACCACTTTTGAGATCTGGCTGCCTCGCATGAGTGAGCACGCTCGAGAACCATCCCCGCCTCCCGCCAAGGACGACCCCGAGCCCGTGCTCGAGACCGGCGGCGAGACCGTACTGATCGTCGAAGACGAAGCCCCGGTGCGTCGGACGGTCGAGCAGATCCTGCTGCTGCACGGCTACAAGGTGCTGACCGCCGAAGACGGCGAGGCGTGCCTCGAGCTGTGCCAGGGCTACGAAGGCAAGATCGATCTCGTGCTGACCGACTTCGTGATGCCGCGGCTCGGCGGGTTGGATCTGGCCGCCAAGCTCCGGGTGCTGCAGCCGGCGACCAAGATCCTGTTCATGAGCGGGTTCACGGACGGGCAGCTCGATCAGGGCAAGGTCGCCGCGCTCGGGGGGATCGAGCTGATCGAGAAGCCGTTCCGCGCGGCGGCGTTGCTCGAGCGGATTCGCGAGCTGCTCGATCGCCCAGGCTGAGGCGATTGCGCCTGCAGGGCTCGGTGCTAGAGTCGGCGAAATTTCTCTGAGAGCCTGACCGTGTAGTTCTCTCCCTCCCATAGTTTGCCAGCTCGGGCCGCGTAGCGACCGGGGCGAGCGGGCAGAGATCCTGAAGTGGGATTGAGCCTCGGCCGTGCGGCCGCGGTTCGTGATGTATTGGAGAGAGAGAAGACAATGCAACGGTACAAGTATCCCCGCACGCGCCACCTGCCGTGGTCGCCGGGGGCGAGCCATGACGATCTGATCGCCGACGAGGTCGAGCCCTTCGTCGGTCAGCGGGTGATCGTGACCGAGAAGATGGACGGTGAGAACACCACCCTCTATCGCGATCATCTACACGCGCGCTCGATCGACGGGCGCCATCATCCCTCGCGCAATTGGGTCAAGGCCCTCCACGCCCGCATCGCCCACGAGATCCCGGAGGGCTGGCGGGTGTGCGGCGAGAACCTCTACGCGCAGCACTCGATCGTGTACGAAGCGCTGCCGAGCTACTTCATGCTGTTCTCGGTGTGGGACGCGGACAACCACTGCCTCGACTGGGACAGCACCGTCGAGTGGGCTGACCTGCTCGGGCTCGAGACCGTGCCGGTCCTCTACGACGGCGAGTTCGACCCCGAGTGGCTGCAGGCCCTCGACCTCGATCTCCAGCGCTGCGAGGGCTACGTGGTTCGGCTCGCGTCGGGCTTCGCCTACGCCGACTTCGGCAACAGCGTCGCCAAGTGGGTGCGCGCCAACCATGTCCAGACCGATCAGCACTGGATGCACCAAGAGGTGGTGCCGAACGGCATCGCGCCTCCCCCTGATGATGAACAGGACGAGAGCACGGGAGGTGAGCCATGAGCGTCGCCGCCCGAACCTTCATCGCGGCGATCGAGGCCGGCGCGACGCCGTCGATCGCCGAGTTCGTCGATGCCCTCGGCACCGAGATCCCCGCCCTGCATGAGCTCGAAGCCACGCCGCAGGACCCGGGCTGGCACGCCGAGGGCAACGTCCTCATCCACACGGGCATGGTCCTCGACGCGCTCTACGAGCTGCTCGCGACCCGCCCGGAGGCCGCCACGATCGACACGCGGCAGCGGACGGCGCTGATCCTCGGCGCCGCGCTGCACGACATCGCCAAGCCGGCAACCACGCAGGAGATGGAGATCCAGGGCGTGCGCCGCATCGCCGCGCCGAAGCACGAGATGCAGGGGCGCTCCGAGCTGGTCCCGCAGCTCGTCGGCCTCGGGCTGCCGTGGGCGCTGATCGAGCTGGTCCTCGATCTCGTCGGCTATCACATCACGCCCAAGTTCCTGGTGGTCAAAGGCCGCGAGCGGGGCTCCTATCTGCGCCTCGCTCAGGCGGCGGATCCCGAGCTGCTCTACTGGCTCGAGCTGGCCGACATGATCGGGCGGCGCTGCGCAGACCAGGCCCAGCAGGTCGAGCACATCGAGATGTTCGGCCTGTTCGCCAAGGAGTACGGGGCGTGGCGTCGCTTCGGCGACGAGGCCCCACGCTGGCGCGCGATGTTTGCCGACGCGCTCGCCGAGCTCCCTGCGGCCGCGCAGGATCTCAGCTACGGCCAGTTCGTCGCCGATCTCGGCGCCAGCGTGATCACCCAGCCCGAGGAAGGTCTCGCGCGGAGCTACCGTCATCGCGAGCCGTTCCCCGAGCTGGTGATCACCGTCGGCCCCAGCGGGTCGGGGAAGTCGACGTGGATCGAGCGTCACCTCGGCGACCACAGCTGCGTGAGCCTCGACGAGATCCGAGCCGAGCTCGGCGATCGCAGCGATCAGTCGCAGAACGCCAAGGTCCGCCAGATCGCCCGCGAGCGCCTGCGCGAGGGCCTGCGCCGCAAGGCCAAGCTCGTCTGGGATGCGACCAACCTGCGCCGCGACTATCGCGACGCCGTGACCAACATGGCGCGGGACTACGGCGCGCTCGTGACCCTGGTCTGCTTCCCTCGCTCGGCCCACGAGTATCACCGTCGCAACCGCGACCGCGCGACGCCGATCCCCGCGGTGGTCCTCGACCGCCAGCTCGCGGGGATGCAGTGGCCCGAGACCGTCGAGGCCCACCGCTGGCTGGTCATCGGCCAGAGCGGTGAGGTCCTGGCCTATTACGGAGGTCTCCACGCGGCGCTGCCTTACGGCCTCACGGCGACGAGCGAGACCCTGCGGGAGCCCAGGCCATGAAGCTCCCGGACTACCCACGCACGCTCCACCTCGGCGACTCCGGCGGGCGGGCATCGAAGCACGGCTGTGCGTTCGCCGAGGTCGCTGGGCATCACCTCGTCATCGAGGAGAAGGTCGACGGCAGCCACTGCGGCCTGGGCTTCGACGAGCACGCCGAGCTGCGGGTGTTCACGCGCAACACCGTGCTCGAGTCGCCGCCCTCGCGCCGCGACTTCACCTTGCTCGACCAGCTCGCTTGCGAAGCGATCGACGAGCTGTGGGACGTGCTCGGCGATCGCTACGTGCTCTACGGCGAGTGGGCCCGCGTCGCGCACTCGATCTACTACGACGCCCTGCCCTCGTACTTCCTCGAGGACGACATCTTCGATCGCGAGGCCGGGCGCTTTCTGTCCACGCCGCGTCGCGAGGCGATCACGGCCGCGCTTCCGCCCGCCTTCGCCCGCTCCGTGGTCGTCCTCCACAGCGGCTCGCTCGCTGAGTTAACCGAGCTGCACGCGCTGGTCGGCCCCTCGACCTACAAGTCCGAGCGCTGGCGCGAGCGGTGCCCCGATCGCACCGCGGTCGAGGACAGCGACGACATGGAGGGCCTCTACATCAAGCAAGAGGATCCCGACTTCGTGCTGCGCCGGCTCAAGTGGGTGCGCCCAGCCTTCCTCGCCCACATCGCCCGCTCGGGCGAGCACTGGCGGGCGCGGGACGAGCTCCTCAACCGCCTCGCGGACGAGTGACGACGTTGCGGGATTGACGGTCTCCCTACCGAGTGGTAGACAACCGCAGCCCGCTCGGTAGTCACATGTCTACCTCCCGTTCCGCACGCGCTGACATCGCGCAGAAGATCCTCGATCAAGCCACGCAGCTGTTCGCGGCGCACGGCTTCGATGCGGTCTCGCTCGCGGACATCTCCAAGCGCGTCGGCATCCGCAAGCCTTCGCTGCTCTACCACTTCCAGAGCAAGGACACGCTCCGCCAAGCGGTGCTCGAGGAGCTGCTCGCCCACTGGAATGACGCGCTCCCCAAGCTGCTGCTGGCCGCGACCACGGGCACCGAGCAGTTCGACGCCGTGCTGTCCAAGACCGTCGCCTTCTTCGCCGACGATCGCGACCGCGCCCGCCTGATCCTCCGCGAATTGCTCGATCGCCCGACCGAGGTGCAGCCGCTGATCGAGACGCACGTGCGCCCGTGGGTGACGATCGTCGCCGACTACATCCGCCGCGGCCAAGACCAGGGCCGCCTGTTGTTCGAGGTCGATCCCCAGTCTTACGTCGCGCACATCACCATCTTGGTGATCGGCAGCCTGGCCACGTTCGACGCGGTGGCCGGGCTCGCGCCGACCACCGAGACGCGCAAGCAATTGCTCGAGCGCCACACTCGCGAGCTGCTGCGCATCGCCAAGACCAGCCTGTTTCGTCCGCGTCCCAACCAACCCCAACCGCAACAGTGAGCGCTCACGATGGCCAACTTCTTCGCCGATAACGATGATCTCGCCTGGTACTTCGACCACGGCATCGACTGGGATCCGATCGTCCGTCTCGCCGAGTGGGACTTCAAGGCCGCCGACGGCCCGGCCAACGTCCGCGACGCCGTCGAGACCTACCGCGACTTCGCCGGGACCATCGGCGAGTTCGTGGCCGACGAGATCGCCCCGCACGTGGCCGAGCTCGACGAGCAGCCGCCGACGCTGGTCAACGGCGAGGTCGTCCCCGGCGAGCGCATGCAGACCATCTTCGAGCGCATCAAGGAGCTAGATCTCCACTGGCTGGCGATCCCGCGCGAGTTCGGCGGGATGAACAGCCCGATGCTGATCTACTTCATCACCGCCGAGCTGATGGCCCGCGGCGATCAGTCGGTCATGACCCACTTCGGCTTCCACGGCGGCATGGCCATGGCGATGCTGGTGTTCTCGGTCCGCGAGGGCAGCTCTACATTCGATCCGCAGGACGCCAAGATCGCCAGCACCCGCTTCCAGGACTGGGTCAGCGAGATCGGCAGCGGCGAGTCGTGGGGCGCGATGGACATCACCGAGCCCGACGCCGGCTCCGACATGGCCGCCCTGCGCACCTACGGCGAGCAGGATGAAGACGGCAACTGGTTCGTGACCGGCCAGAAGATCTTCATCACCTCGGGCCACGGTCGCTTCCACTTCGTGATCGCCCGGACCGAGAAGCCGGCGTCCCCCGACGATCCCTACGCCGGCCTCGGCGGCCTGAGCTTCTTCCTGGTCCCCACCTACGAAGACACGCCCGACGGTCGCAAGCGCTACGCGACCATCGATCGCGTCGAGGAGAAGATGGGCCACCACGCCGCAGCCACCTGTGCGATCAGCTTCGAGCGCAGCCCCGCGTTCCTGCTCGGTCAGCGCGGCGAGGGCTTCAAGTACATGCTCACGCTGATGAACAACGCCCGCATCGGCGTGGGCTTCGAGGCGCTGGGCTTGTGCGAGGCCGCGTACCGCAAGGCCCTCGCCTACGCGCGCGAGCGTCCGTCGATGGGCAAGACCATCGATCAACACGAGATGATCGCCGACCTGCTCGACGAGATGCGCACGGACATCCAGGCCATCCGCGCGCTCGCGATGCACTGCGCGTGGCATGAAGAGATCGCTACCAAGCTCGAGCTCGCCCGCGACAACATGCCCGAGCTCGCCCCGGTCCCGGTCAACGAGCTGGAGCCCGAGATCGCCAAGCACAAGGCCGCCTCGCGCCGCGCCACCCCGCTGCTCAAGTACCTCGCCGCCGAGAAGGCGGTCGAGATGGCCAAGCGCTGCATTCAGATCCACGGCGGCAACGGCTACATCCGCGAGTACGGAGCCGAGAAGCTGCTGCGCGACGCGATGGTGCTGCCGATCTACGAGGGCACCAGCCAGATCCAGTCGCTGATGGCGATGAAGGACGCGCTCGGCCTCGTGATGAAGAACCCGCAGGGGTTCGTCCGCGATCTCGCCCAGGCCCGCTGGCGCTCGCTGTCCGCCCGCGACCCGCTCGAGCGCCGCGTCGCGAAGCTGCAGGTGCTGAGCTACGACGCGATCCAGTACCTGATCCGCAAGACCGCCGCCGACAAGGTCCGCTCGCTCTCGGACAAGCCGGTCTCGCAGTGGACCGACGCGTTCATGCACGACTGGAACCCCAAGCGCGACTTCGCCTGGGCCATGCTGCACGCCGAGCGGCTCACTCGCCTGCTCGCCGACGTGCAGATCGCCGAGATCCTGCTCGCGCAAGCGCAGAAGGACAAAGCCCGCCGCGAGCTGTGCCGCCGCTGGCTCGACCGCGCCGAGCCGCGCGATCGCTTCTTGCTCGACGAGATCACCACCACTGGTCGCCGCCTGCTCGATCAGCTCGCGCGTCGTGGCGGCGACGAGCAAGCCGCAGCCGAGTAACCACGGAGGCAATCCAATGGCGCTCCCGACCAAGCACATCAAGAACCAGGGCCCCGTGATCGCGATGCTCGGCTCGACCGCCCTCGAGGTCCTGCGTCGTCGCGTGACCGGCAAGATCCCCGAGGGCCCCGGCCCGCTCCCGGGCCCCGAGCTGCACGCCACCGTCCCCCCGCGTCCGCAGGCGCTGATCCGCGACTACGTCCGCTACTGCGGCGGTGACCCCAGCAGCTACGCGCACACCGTCCCGCCGCACCTGTGGCCGCAGTGGGGCTTCCCGCTCGGCGCCAAGACGCTCGAGCGCGTGCCCTACCCGCTGCTCTCGGTGCTCAACGGTGGTTGCCGCGTCGAGGTCAACGCTCCGATCGCCGACGACGAGCCGCTCGAGCTGACCGCCCGACTGGTGAGCATCGACGAGAACGATCGCCGCGCCGTGCTCGAGTACGAGCTGGTCACCGGCACCGCCGCGTCTCCGCGCGCGCTGGTCTCGACCTCGTACGCAATCGTCCCGCTGCGCAAGAAGGGCGGCGGCGACAAGTCCAAGCAGGCGCCCAAGCAACCCGAGCGTGTGCCACTCGACGCCGAAGAGCTCGCCCGCTGGAAGCTCCCCGCCGACGCCGGCCTCGCGTTCGCGATGCTGACCGGCGACTTCAACCCCGTGCACTGGATCCCGCCCTACGCTCGCGCCTTCGGCTTTCGCAACACGATCCTGCACGGCTTCGCGAGCATGGCGAAGACCTGGGAAACGCTCGTGCGCGCCCGCTTTGCCGGATCGACCACCGCGATCCGCTGCTTCGACGTCAAGTTCACCAAGCCACTCGTGCTGCCCGCGAAGGTCGGCCTCTACCTGCGCGCGCACGATGACCACGACCAAGTCTGGCTAGGCTCCGCGCCCGGCGGCCCGGCCTACTTGGTCGGGACCGTGAAGGGCGACCGCCCGGACTGATCTCTCCCCCACGAAAGGACGCAACACCATGAACGACATCCTCTTGCAGATCGGCCAGAACCCGCAGGCGCGGAAGCTGGTCAAGACGCTCGGTCTCCCGCTCCCGATCCCGCAGTCGCTCGCCCGCGCCAGGGGCCCGATGGAGGAGCGCCCGCTCCACGACTACGAGATCGTGGTCGGCGGTCACCCCGGTGAAGGCGAGTCCACGCTCGTGCAGGTGCTGGCCAAGACGCTCACCCGCGCCGGCGCAACGCCTCTCGTCGTCGGCGGCGCCGTGATCCCGCCCGCGTTCGTGTCCGAGGGCGAAGCCTGGGGCCGACCGCCGCGGGGCCTGATGCTCGACGCGCTGCCCGACAAGCTGAAGTTCGACGCGATGGTGTTCGACGCGACCGAGATCCGCGACGCCGCCGGCCTGCGCAGCCTCTACGACTTCTTCCACCCGCTGATCCGCAACCTCGGCCGCTGCGGTCGCGTGGTCCTGCTCGCGCGTCCGCCTGCGACCGCGCACACGCCCGAGCAGGCCGCAGCTCAGGGCGCGATCGAGGGCTTCGTGCGCTCGCTCGGCAAGGAGCTCGGCAAGCAGGGCTCGACCGCGAACATGATCTACGTCGACGACGACGCCGACGCGCTGGTCGAGGGCCCGCTGCGCTACCTGCTGTCCAAGCGCAGCGCGTTCGTGTCCGGCCAGCCGCTCCACGTCGACGCCCGCACGATCGACGTGGATGCGATCCCAGGCTTCGCCCCGCTGTGGGTGCGCCCGCTCGAGGGCAAGGTCGCGCTGGTCACCGGTGCTGCGCGCGGCATCGGGGCTGCGACCGCCAAGCTGCTCGCGCAAGAAGGCGCGCACGTTGTCTGCCTCGATCGCCCCGGCGACGACGAGCTGCTCAGCGCCGTCGCCCGCGAGATCGCCGGCACCCCGCTGCTCGTCGACGTCAGCGATCCCGAGGCCGCGCAGACCATCGCCACGCGCCTGCGCGAGGATCATGGCGGCGTCGACATCGTCGTGCACAACGCCGGCATCACCCGCGACAAGACGCTCGCGCGCATGAAGCCCGAGCACTGGGATCAGTGCCTCGCCATCAACCTCGACGCCGTCGTGCGCATCACCGAGGCGCTCACCGGCGAAGACGGCCCGCTCTTGGATGACGGCCGCATCATCGTGCTGAGCTCGATCGCCGGCATCGCCGGCAACCTCGGCCAGACCAACTACGCCGCCACCAAATCCGGCGTGATCGGCTACGTCCGCCGCCTCGCCGACGAGCTCGACGGCCGCGGCGTGACCGTCAACGCGATCGCCCCCGGCTTCATCGAGACCCGCCTGACCGCTGCGATCCCCGTGATGATCCGCGAGGTCGGCCGCCGCCTCTCGAGCCTCGGCCAGGGCGGCCTGCCGCGCGACATCGGTGACGCCATCGTCTTTCTCTCCACCCCAGGCGCGCAGGGCCTGACCGGCAACGTGCTGCGCGTGTGTGGCCAGTCCTTCGTCGGAGCCTGATCGGAGCCTGAACATGCCCGTGTCCAAGCAAGACCAACCCAAGCAGCGCGCCGTCGTCGTCGCCGGTGCTCGCACTCCCTTCGTCAAGGCCTTCGCCGAGTACCTGCCGCTCGACACCATCGCGCTCGGCAACGCTGCCGTCGCCGCGCTGCTGCAGCGCACCGATCTGCCGCGCCGCGAGATCGACTCGATCGTGTGGGGCGGCGTGATCCTGCCCAGCGCCGCGCCCAACGTCGGCCGCGAGATCGCCCTCGACCTCGGCCTCCCGCCCAGCGTCGAGGCCATGACCTGCACCCGCGCCTGCGCCAGCGGCATGCAGGCCATCACCCTCGCCGTCGCGGCGATCGAGCGTGGTGAAGCCGACGTCGTCATCGCCGGCGGCTCCGACTCGACCAGCAACGCCGAGATCAAGCTCCCGCAGAAGGTCGTGCGCACGCTCGGCCCGCTGCTGATGGGCAAGGGCAAGGCGACCCCGCGCGACATGATCGGCGTGCTCAGCCAGCTGATGCCGATCACCGAGATCCTCCCGCGGATCCCCAAGATCGCCGAGCGCACCACCGGCGAGCTGATGGGCGAGAGCGCCGAGAAGATGGCCGCGCGCAACGAGATCAGTCGGCAAGCGCAGGACGAGTTCGCCGCTCGCAGCCACCATCGTGCCGCGGCTGCGATCGCGAGCGGCCGCTTCCGCGACGAGGTCGCCCCGATCGAGCTGCCCAACGGCAAGTGGGTGCACGACGACACCATCGTGCGCGGCGACACCAGCGTCGAGAAGCTCGCCAAGCTGCGCCCCGTGTTCGCGAAAGACGGCAGCCTCACCGCAGGTAATTCGACCCCGCTGACCGACGGAGCCGCGGCCGTGCTGATCATGAGCGAGGAGAAGGCCAAGGCGCTCGGCTACACCCCGCTCGCGAGGTTCGCCTCGTGGGCCTACGTCGGCGTCGACCCGGCCGATCAGCTGCTCATGGGCCCCGCGATCGCGATGCCCAAGGCGCTCGAGCGCGCCGGCTACGACCTGTCCGACATGGACCTCGTCGACTTGCACGAGGCCTTCGCCGCGCAGGTGCTCAGCGTGCTCGCGATGCTCGCCAGCGACAACTTCGCCAAGGCTCGCCTCGGGCGTGACAAGGCCGTCGGCGAGGTCGATCCCGCCCGGCTCAATGTCCATGGTGGCTCGGTCGCGATCGGCCATCCGTTCGGCGCCACCGGGGCCCGCATGGTCGCGACCATGGCCAACGAGCTGCACCTGCGCGGCCACGCGACTGCGTTGCTCGGCATCTGTGCTGCCGGTGGTCTCGGTGCCGCGGCCGTGCTCGAGAACGCCGAGGCTTGATCGCGTAGGCGTGTAGAACGACCCCGGTCCAGCTAGCGCTGCGCCGGGGTCTCGTCGTTGGCCGACACGCCACCGCGAGCATCGACCGCGAAGTCGGTCATGAACGAGAACGCCAGCGCCGTGGAGAACGCCCAGATCACCAGCACGTCCGCCGCCTCGCTCGACCCTCGCGCGCGCAGCCGTCCGGCCTCGATCCACGCCGCGATCGGAAAGCCCACGCACAGCGCCGCCATCACCCACGCGCCCGCGCTACCGACCGGCACCAGCACGTACACACAGTAAATCGCAGCGACCGCCGTCCCTGCGATGAGCAGACGCCTCGTCATGCGTTCCATGGGCACTCCATGTGCTCGAACTCTTTGACGAGCTTCGGCACACACGTGCACGCAGCCTGGACGCCGCTGCCAATACACGCGAGGGGCCGAGCCGCGTAGCAGGCCACCGCAGCGCCGGCGGCCCAGCGACCGCACTTCCACCAACTGTTCTTCTCCGCGATCGCGCCGGGGCCCAGAATTGCCTCGGGCATACCGTCGAGCAAGCTGGCAATCGCCTCGGCGCGAATCGCCAGCTCGTTCTCCGGCAGCTCGCCGAATGTGCTCACTTGTTCGCCTGCGATCCTGATGTCCCCGTAGCCGTCGATCCACGTCACGATCACGCCCACGACGTTTGCCCTGGCATCGAAGACGAGTACTTCGCCGGCATCAGGCGCGAGCTCAACCTCCACGTACGCGAATCGGTCGGCGTATTCTCGCGTGGCGACTGGCGGCGAGCCTAGCGTCAACGATAAGAGTGCCGTACTGAGCATGTCGGCATGCTGAAGCCGTTCGGCAGATCGACAACCACACGATCAGATCGGCTTAGGACCCCCACTGGTTTTTCAGACTGCATCGAGGTTGGAGATGATCCGCGTCATCGGGAGTGTGTTTGTCCCGAACGCTCGCGGCGTGGCCGGCTCACTCGTTGCCCCGCACTCGACCTTTGATCTC
>DATLLB010000503.1:0-4220 GCA_035538075.1 Enhygromyxa sp. | reverse complement strand
CGTCATCTTGCCGCTGCCCTTCATTGGACTCACAAACCCCAACGCCGGTTGCGGGATCCCAGACTTGGTCGCCGACCCCGATGAATTGTGGGACAATGGAGACTCTATCAGGATCCCGCTGGCGATCCCCACTTACGGCGCGGCCAAAGACCTCATCACGACGGACTTCACCAACTACTGGGCTGCCAAGGCCGCGCTCTACGTCGAGTTCGTCGACGGCTGGGATACGACAGACATCGTGTGGCGCTGGCGGGTCATCGAAGAATTGCGCTACTGGGAGCCGCTCGAATACGAGTTCGCGCTCGCGGTGAGGGATACCGTCACCACCAATGACGGCACACGGCCAATGACCGAGTACACTGCGGGGCACTATCTCCCGCACGATCCCATCCTGTACACCCTCGTCGAGCAAGGCACGATCAACTCCAGCAACCCCGAGACGTTCAACCTGGATCCGGCCGATCCCGTCGCGCGGCTGGCCAACGCTGGCAGCGTCACGGACTTGTACGACGTGGACGTCGACATCGAACGCGATACAGCGGACCATCTGAAGCCGCTGTTCGATGACGTACTCACCGGCGCCTATACCGGGCACATCATCGGTTCACACGCGTTGCACAACCGCATCCATCCCTACCACCGCATTCGTCTCGGGCGGGAAGCGCTCGACAACCTCGAGTACGTATACTCGACGAACGCAGCCGCGGAGTCCATCAGTCAAGATCCGCCCGATCACATCCTGTTCCACGCGCCCGATCTCACGCTGCTCGGCCCGGACGTTGGGTTGATGACCGCGGAACACGGCCGCCACGATCTTTGGGCTGGGGTCCACGAAGCCAAGGGGATCTGGATCTACAGCATGGCCTACCGGGACGAGAGTTCGAATCACGAAGACGTCTGGGCGGAATACGTGCGTGCGCTCTATCTGATCAAGAGCGAGATGCGTCCGTACCTCACCGACGGCGTGAAGAGCACGCCAACGCTGACGCACAACGGCACGCAGACCGTCCCCAGCGAGTACTACGTCGACATTGGGCCTTTTGCGAATTCCCACATGCTCGCCCTGCCCGACGCTCCCGACGAGTACTCGACCATCAACCACACCCTCTTCAGGGTGGACGATGTCGGCTATCTGATCGTCACGAACTCGTGGAATGAGGAGGCGGACATCGAGGTCGAGTTCGCAGACTGCATCGACACCGCGACCATTGTCTCGGGCAGCAGCGCCCTCCTGGCCACTTCCGGCCAGATCCTCGAGGATACCTTCGACGGGATCGACGGCCGGGTCTACAAGATCACGTTCGAGAACTGCCCGTGAGCTTCGAGTGACTCACTGCGCGCAGCGAAAGCCACGCTCGGCCCCCGCGAGCGTGGGCTCCGACTTCCAGCGCTCGAAGACCCGCAGGTTGAGGGTGCTCGCATCATAGAGGTCACCGCCGCGATGCACCTTCTGCGTGCCCTCGGCGGGCCCTTGCGGGTCGCTGGCCGGACTCGTGCCGTAGTAGTCCTCGGCGTACCAATCCGCGACCCACTCCTCGACGTTGCCGGCCATGTCGAGCAGGCCGAAGGGCGAGGCGCCATTGGGGTACGAGCCGACCGCGGCGGTGGTGCCGGTCATGCAGCCGTAGTCGCCCATCTCCATGACGGCTTGGTACATGTGGGCGACGTCGCAGCTCGCGTCGGCGGTGCCCCATGGGTAGGGCCGATCGGCGCCGCCGGTGGCCGCGTACTCCCACTCGGCCTCGGTCGGGAGACGGCGGCCCTTCCACGCGCAGTAATCGGCGGCCTGCTGCCAGGTCACGCAATTGATCGGGTGATCGACCATCGTGATCACGCCGTAGTTGCAATCGGGCGAGGACGTCGGCTCGCTGCAATCACCGGCCTCGACACACTCGGTGTAGGCGGCGACGGTGACCTCGGTGGCCTCCATCGAGAAGCCGCTGATCGTGACCTCGTGCGGGACGTTGTCGGTGTCGCACGAGACATCGCCGGCGCCGCAGCCCATCTCGAAGGTGCCGCCGGGGATCTCGATCAAGTTGGGATCGGGCTCGTCACCGGTCTCGCCGGTCTCGGGGGACTCCGCCTCTTCGTCGGAGCCGGTCTCGCTCTCGTCGCTGCCCGTTGCGCCGCCGTCATCGCCTCCACAAGCCGAGAACGCGAGCGTCGAGAGCAAGGCGGCGAAACGGAGCGGACGGGGGACGAGCATGCGCAGACGATCGCATGAGCGCGTCGGCTCCCGCATCGGAATTCGCTACCATGCGGGCATGATCCCGCCGAGCACTCCACGCACCGCCCGAGCACGCCTGTCCTTCGCCGTGCTCCTGCTGGTCGCCTGCAATTCCGCCCCATCCGCGTCCGAGCAGGCGCAGCCGAGCGACCAGGCCGAGGCCGCGCCGAGCAGTGAGAGCAGCGAGAGCAGCGAAGCGGCGCCGGTGATCGCATCGGACGAGGCGACCTTCGACTTCGGCACCGTGTCGCCGACGGGCTCGGTCACGCACGTGTTCAAGCTCGTCAACCGTGGCAACGCCGATCTGAAGATCGAGCGCGTCGAACGAACATGAGGCTGCACTGCGTCCGTCGTCTCGGCGGACGTGCTTCCCCCGGGTGGGGAAGGTGAAGTCGAAGTCACGCTCAAGCCCAAGGGCAACCACGAGGAGATCGTCAAGCGCATCATCGTGATCTCCAACGACCCCAAGCAGCCCCGCTTCACGCTGACGATGCAGGGCAAGCTGCTCGTCGATCTGCGCGCCGAGCCGGGCAACCTCAACGTCCCGGAGGTCAAGCCGGGCGAGCCCGCGGCGGTGAGCTTCAAGCTCGCGATCACCGATCCCGAGACCACCAAGATCGAGTCGGTCGTCGTCGAGGATCAGGAGCACTTCGAGGTGAAGCCGCTCGAGCCCGAGGCCGACGGGCAGCCGCGCTACGAGCTGCGCTTTCGCGGGAGCAAGGAGGTCGGCAGCTTCGGCACGCGCGTGGAGGTCAACAGCACGGCACCGCACATGCCGAGGCTGAACATTCCGGTGCGCGCGGCGGTGGTCTCGAACCTGCGCTACTCCAAGCGCCTGCACCTCTCGCGCCGCGGTGAGGGCTTTTATTCGCCGAACATTCGGATCAGCACGCGCGACGGGGTGGCGCCGAAGATCACGAAGGTGGAGGACCCTGCGGGCCTGCTCGCGCTCGAGATCCTCGAGCCGGTCGGGGCCACGGTCACCATCCAGGCCCAGGTCGACATCGCCAAGTACGAGGCGCTGGCCGAGCACGAGCGCAGGAAGGCCCGCGTGCTGACGGTGCACACCAACGATCCCGACGAGCCGCGCGTCGAGATCACGTACTCGATCGCCGGGACCGTGACCAAGCCGCCCGCCGAGTCGCGCTAGCTCGTCCATGCGCCTCGGACCCTACGAGCTCGTGCGCCAGATCGGCGCCGGAGGCATGGGCGAGGTCTGGGTGGCCCATCGCGCGCGCACGCACGAGACGGTCGCCATCAAGCGGCTGCCGCGACGGCTCGCGGGCGATCCCAACTATCGGCGGATCCTGCTCGAGGAAGCGCGGCTGTCTCAGCGGCTGCGCCACCCCAACATCGTCCACACGATCGAGGCCGGCGAGGCTGACGGTGAGGTCTTCATCGTGATGGAGCTGATCGAGGGGCTCGATCTCTCGCGCGTGGTCAAGCTGCTCGCGCTGCAGGGTGAGCGGCTGCCGATCACCGTCAGCGCGTACGTGGTCGCGGAGATCCTGCGCGGGCTCGCCTACGCGCACCAGCTCACGCTGGTGCACCGCGACGTGTCGCCGCACAACGTGATGCTGTCGAGCCGCGGGGCGATCAAGCTGGCCGACTTCGGGGTCGCGCGGCTGTCGAGCGAGGACACCTCGGGCACCCACGTGAAGGGCAAGGCGCGATACATGCCGCCCGAGCAGCTGCGTGGGGACTCGCGCTCGCCGACGGTCGATCTGTTCGCGGTCGGGGCGGTGCTGCAGGAGCTGCTCGACGGCAGCATGTTTCGCGGCGACGCGGTCGACGACGCGCGGCTGCTCGGCATGGCGATCGACGGCGAGGTGCCGCCGGCCAAGCACCCGCTGGAGATCCCGGCGGAGCTCGAGCAGCTGCGCCGCGGCTTGCTCGAGCCCGACGCGGCGCAGCGCGTGCAGTCGGCCGAGCAGGCGATCGCGCTGCTGCTGCGCTGGCCTGGGTACCGAGCTTGTCCGCACGAAGTTGCGCG
>DATLLB010000502.1:0-15629 GCA_035538075.1 Enhygromyxa sp. | reverse complement strand
AAGTAAGACCCCCGTGGTCGTCCGTAGACTGAGCCATGCACGTCCGCTTCGCGTCCGCCTGACTCGCACTACGTGCGAGTCAGGATGGGCTGGTTCGGTGTGCTCGACGGGACGTGGTGACCCCCTACGAGGGGGTCTTTTCCTGTGACCATGGTCCGCCGTCGTGCGGCGGGAACGTCCAGCAGGCTCAGCTCCGGCGTCGTGGCTTTCGCAGGGCCATCACGAACATCGGCAGCGCCAGGAACGGCGGGAGCAGCCGCAGCACCTCGAGCACGAACGCCTGCCAGCTCTGCGCGTCGGCGTCGGTGTGCTGCTCGTGCGGCGACTCGAGCTCGGTGTGCCGCGGTGCGCTGCCGTGCTTGGGCGTGCAGCTGCGCGACTCGGGCTTGCCGAGTTCCTCACCGGACAAGCTCGCCGCGCTCCGGACCAGCTCGAGGAACTGGTGGCGGTAGCACTGCGCGTCGGCACCGAGCGCCCCTTCGGCGAGCGCCATGATCTGCGCGTAGCTGGGGGCCGGAGCGCCACGCAGGCGCTCACTGAAGGCCGCGACCGCAGCCGCGAAGCGGTAGTCATCCGAGCTGTCCGCGAGCGGCTGATCGTCGGCTTCGACCGCGACCGCGATCTTGCGGCTCTCGTCGCCGTCGGGCTGCTTGTAGCGGAGGCTGAGCTGCAGCAGCGGATCATCGTCGGCGTTGGGCTTGGGCACGATCTCGTAGAGCGCCGTGACCGAGTGCCCGGCCCCGATCTCGCCAGCGTCCTTCTGGTCGTCGTCGAATTCGTGGTGGGCCATCACGCGGTTCTCGTAGCCGACCAGGCGGTGCTGCGCGACCTGGTCGGGATCGAACTCGACCTGGATCTTCACGTCCTTGGCGATCGTCACCAGCGTCGCCCCGGCCTCGGCGACCAGCACCTTGCGGGCCTCGAACATGCCGTCGATGTACGCGTAGTTGCCGTTGCCCTTGTCGGCCAGCTGCTCCATCGTGTGGTCGTTGAGGTTGTCGGTACCAAAGCCCAGCACCGACAAGAACACCCCGGTCTCGCGCTGCTTCTCGATCATTTCGATCAGCGCGTCGTGACTGGAGATGCCGACGTTGAAGTCGCCGTCGGTCGCGAGCACGACCCGATTGACGCCACCCTTCATGAAGTTGCGCTCGGCCAGCGCGTAGGCCAGCTCGATGCCCTCGCCGCCGTTGGTGCTGCCGCCGCTCTCGAGCTGATCGAGCGCGTCGAGGATCGCCTGCTTGTCGGCACCGGAGGTGGGCGGCAGCACGACCCCGGCCGCGCCCGCGTAGACCACGATCGACACACGATCACGCTCGCCGAGCTGCTCGGTCAGCGCCGCGAGCCCGTGCTTGACCAGCGGGAGCTTGTCGGACTGGGCCATCGAGCCCGACACGTCGAGCAGGAACACCAGGTTGCGCGGCGGCGTGGCGCCAGCGTCGATGATCTTGCCCTGCACGCCGACGTGCACGAGCCGATTCTCGGGGTTCCACGGGCACGGACCGACCTCGGTGGTGAGCGAGAACGGGGCCGCGCCGCTCGGCTGCGGGTAGTCGTAGTCGAAATAATTGATCAGCTCCTCGGTGCGCACGGCGGCGGGCGGCGGGAGCTGGTTGTCGCTGAGCAGGAAGCGGCGGACGTTGGCGTACGAGGCGGTGTCGACGTCGATCGAGAACGTGGACTTTGGATCTTCGGCGGCCGTAACGAACAGATTGGGGAGCAGCTCGGCGTAGCGCTCGGCGGCGGTGTTGCGAGCCTCGCCGGCCTCGCCAATTCCACCGCCACCGTGTCCGATGCCGATCAGCCCCACGCCATCGCTCTCGACTGCCTGACTTCCGCTCAGGCCACCCCACACGTCCTCGTCATCATTGCCGACCGCGTACGCGCCACCGTAGGGAGAGCCCGGATCGAAGTCTCGCGCCATCATCGAGGGGACCGCGTGGGCCGGACCTTTCATCGCGTACAAGCCCGACTTCGACTTCGCGCTGGGCTTGCCCATCTTGCCCTCCTCGCCCCTGTGGCGAGTCCCGACGCCGCCCGCTGCATCATCCGTGCGCTCGGCCTCCTCGGGTGGCGGCTCCTCCTCCGAGGCCAGCTCGCGTCGCTCGTCCGCGCCCCAATCGAAGCGATCGGCGTTGACGAAGGCCCCGAGCGTCAACAGCGAAGCCCCGGCGACCAGGAGGACCGGCCGGCGCCAGCGGGGCTGGTCGACCGGGGGTTGCTCGTTGGAGGCCGGGGCTTCGAGATCGAGAGATGGTTCGACGTCGGGATCGATGCGCTCGGGCATGCGCGCCTCGACGCAGGCTCCCGCAGAAGGTTCCGCGAGCGATCGGCTGTTAGCTTCGGCGGCCTGATTAGCAATTCGAGAGCTAACAAGCCGGCGCATGCCCGCTCGCACACAGTCGTGCGAACGCATCCGCGACCGCGACCGTGAACGAGTGACCGACACCGAGCCCGGCCTCGAACCCGGCCGCCGCCGCCCGCAGGCTCGCGTGCGCCGACTCGAGCTGACCGGTCGCGATCTGCAGCAGCCCGATGTCGAGCAGCGTCTGCGCGGTGTCGGGGTGCTGCTCGCCCAACGACTCGCGCTGGATGTCGAGCGCCTGCGAGAGGTACTCGAGCGCCAGCGCATGCTCGCCGCGATCGCGGTGCGCTCGACCGATGCCATCGAGCGTGCGCGCGTTGACGCGATGCCGGCGTCCAAAGATCGCGTCGAAGATCTCGAGGCTGCGGTGGAAGTGCTCGAGCGCGTCGTCGAGCTGACCGCGGGCGAGCTGAACCCGACCGATGTTGGCGTGGCTGCGGCCCACGTCCGGGTGACTGGGCCCGAGCCCGGCGCGGCGGACCGCGAGCGCGCGTTGATGCCAGCGCAGCGCCGCGTCGAGATCGTTGCGTCGCAGCGCGAGGTTGCCGAGGTTGCCGAAGCTGTGCCCGGTCTCCGGGTGGTCGGCCGACAGCACCCGCGTGCGCAGCTCGAGCGCGCGCATGTGCCAGCGCTCGGACTCGTCGAAGTCGCCGAGCACCTCGTGGGCCAGCGCGACGTCGTTGGCCAGCTGCGCGCCGTCGAGGCTCGCTTGTCGATCGAGCCGCTCGAGCAGCGCCTCGGCGACGTCGGCCCAGGCCAGGCCCTCGCGTGCGCGCGCGAGCTGATACCCGTACACGCGCAGCAGCATGATCGAGCTGCGGGCCGCGATCACGTCGCTGCCCGAGCTGACCGCGAGCCTGTACGCGACTCGGAGCTCGCGCGTGACCTCTTCGTAGTCGCCGAGCTCGCCGTGAATGCTGGCCGCCAGCAGCCGGGCCTCGGCCTCGAGCGGATCCCAGCCGAGCATGGTCGCGCTCGCCAGCGCCTCGCGGGCCAGCGCCAGCGCGTGGACGTAGTCACCCGCGTCGGACAGCGCGGACGCCCGCGCGAGCGAGCGCGCGACCGCGGCTCGCTCCGGGCTGTTGGCCAGCGTCGCGGGCACGACCGGACGCTGCGCGACCATCCGCTCGTCCGCGCACGACTCCAGCTGCGAGAAGCTGGCCGCAGCCTTGGCCGCGCCCGCGACCATCTGCGCGTCGATCTTGGCCTCGGGCGAGGCGAACGCGTCGAGCAGCGCGGCCAGGTGATCGCGCTGCTCGTCGAAGCACGCGACCGCCTGCGCGTAGGCGTCGGCGCCGAGCTGCTCGTCGACGCGAGCACGCACGCACACCTCGGTGCGCTCGCGAGCCCAGCGCGCCGCCCAGGGATCGAGCCACGCGGCCATCCGCTCGTAGCTGGTGCTCGCGAAGGGCGACGCGGTCGCGAGCAAGGCCCGCTCGAGCGACGCGCGAGCGCTCGGGCTCCAGACCTGCTCGATCGCCTGCCCGGCCGCGTCACACTCGGCCAGCGTGCGCTGCTCCTGCAGCTGCGACGCACGAGCGCCGAGGCCGACCGCGGCCGCGCTCGCGAGCACCACCGCGCCGCCGACCGCCAGCCACCGACGCCTGCGCGAAGGATCGCGTCCGAGCGCCGCGAGCAGCTCGTCCATCGACGCGAAGCGATCGCGCGGCTTGGTCGCGAGCCCGCGCACGACCACCGCCCGCAGCCACCGTGGCACCGCAGTCCCGCGCGGCTCCGGCTCGATCGCGCCGTCGAGGATCGCCGTGACCAGCTGCGCGACCGTGCGACCGGCGAACGGCCGCTGGCCGTAGAGTGCCTCGTAGAGCGTGACGCAGAAGCTGAACTGATCGGAGCGCGGGTCGACGTCGGCGCCCGAGAGCTGCTCCGGGGCCATGTACGCCGGGGTCCCGAGCAGGCTGCCGACCTGCGTGAGCACGCTGTCGAACGGCGCATCGAGCTCGGACGTGGAGCGATGCTCGGCGCTCGGCGACTCGGTCTCGAGCTCGCGCGCCTCGGCGCGCACGAGGCCGAAGTCCATCACGACCACGCGGCCGTGCTTGCCGATCATCACGTTGTCCGGCTTGAAGTCGCGGTGCACGAGCCCGTGCGCATGCGCAGCCGCGAGCCCGCGCCCAGCCTCGCGCAAGCACGCGAGCGCGGCCCTCCAGTCGCGCGGCTCGACGTCCAGCCACGCGCGCAGCGTGACCCCGTCGATGAACTCCATGGCCACGAAGATCTGTTTGTCGACCGTCCCGACGTCGTGGACCGCGACCACGTTCGGATGACTGAGCTTGGCCATCGCCTGGGCCTCGCGCAGCAGCCGGGTGCGGACGTCCCCGACGCTGCCGTGCGAGCTCGTGGGTCGCACCAGCTTGATCGCGACCTTGCGATCGAGCTGCGGATCGTAAGCCGCGTAGACGACCCCCATCCCGCCCATGCCGAGGCGCTCGAGCACCAAGTAGCGGCCGAGCGTGCTGCCGGTCGCTAGCTGGAGCGGCTCCGGCTCGGGCCGCCAGTCACCGCTCGTCGAATCTCCGGCGAGCGTCTCGAGGTCGCCGCTCATCTGCGCACAGGGTACGCGCGCGCGAGCGGAGCGGATCACCGCCGCGGCGGGTGTGCGGCCAACCAGTTCTCGAGCTCGCGCATGCGGACGCTGGGATCGAGCACGTCGTCGTCGATCGCGAGGCGAAAACGCAGATCGGCGCGGCTCGGCTGCGCGTGCAGATCCAGCAGCTCCGAGCGCCAGCGCGCCGCGTCGGCCTCGTCGCGCAGCGAGCCCTGGGCGATCAGCTGCGCCTGCCGGGCGATCGACAGGGCCGCGACATCGACCAGCTCGTACTCGGGGTGATACTGCACGGCCCAGAAGCTGCCGCGCTCGTGCGTGACGACCACCGCCTGGACCGGTGAGAACCGGTTGCCGGCCAACAGCGTGGCGGTCGACGGCAGCTCGACGATGTGGTCCTCGTGGCTGGTCAGGCCGTCGAACACCGCCGGCTTGCCGCGGTACATCGGATGCACCCGCCCGGCCTCGTTCAGATTGATCTTGCGCGCGAGCCCGAACTCGCGGCCCTTGGGGTTGGGCTCACAGCGCCCACCCGCCGCCGTGACGGCGATCTGTGCAGCCCAGCAGCTGCCGAAGCTCGGGACCGCGGCGGCGTAGAGCGCCCGCGCAAACTCCAGCTGGCTGCGGACCGCCGGCGTGTCGTGATGCACGGTCATGCTCGAGCCGGTCCAGACCACGCCGTCGTAGTCGCCGATCGCAACCCCGCTCGGCAGCACGTAGCCGGCCGCAGCCGAGAACTCGATCACGTCGAGCTGCGCGTCACGATCGAGCGCGGCGATCCGACGCCGATAGAGCTCACCCGCCAGCGTCGCGCCGACCCGCAGCAGCCCGGCCCGGCCGGCTTCGTCGTAGGCATCGAGGATCAACAGCTTGCGTGCCATGACCATTTACTCCGCCAGCACGATCACCCGATCCGCCCCGCTCAGCCGCATGCGCGTCGACTTGCGCGGGTTGATCGCGATCCCAAAGTTCTTGCTCGCGTCCTTGGCCTCGCTGCTGAGGCGATAGCCGATCACCACCTCGCCGCGGCGCCGACCGACCTCGATCAACGTGCGAACGTCGACCTCGCGGCCCTCGACCACGTAGTCGGAGGCCGGTCGTAGATAGATCTCGGAGCCCTCGGGGTTGAACAACTCGGTGAACACCGCGGCGAGATCGGCATGCTCGGCGATCTGCGCGAGCAACAGCCCGATGAAGCGGTCGCTGACGATGAAGTCGTCGGCGCGAGCGACCTCGGCGAGGTCGCGGCTACGAACGTCGCGCATCTCGCTGACGACCGAGAACGGCCGGTTGAGCTCCTCGGCCACGTCGCGCAGGTGCAGCAGCGCCACCAGCACCTGGGCGTCGGCCTGGGTCGCGCTCGCGATGCGATCCGGGCACAGCACCATCACGTGATTCCACGTGCGCAGGTCGAGCTCGTCGAGCACCTGGCGATCGCTGACATCGCCGCTGCGCTGCCTCGAGACCACGTTGCTCAGCTTCGGGCCCAGCTCCGCCAGCGCCGACGCGGCGATCGGATCGCTGCTGACCACCAACACCTCCGAGCCAGGCGCCACATAGGCGTCGATGCCCGCCACGATCGAGGGCACCCGCGCGTTCCAGCCGAGGATCAGCGTGCGCTCCGGCGTGCGGGTCGAGGTCCCGCGCGCGACCATGGCGGCCTCGTCGACCGTGCCCGACCAGGGCGCGAGCACGATGCGATCGTCGTCGGCCGCGATCACGATCAGCTGCTCGCCGGCCGCGATCGTTCGCTCCATCGGCGGGTTGATCACCACCCGGCCATCGCCCCCGCGCAGCCCGATCACCGTGCAGTCCTCGAACTGCTGCAGCGCATGACCGAACTGCTTGCCGACCAGCGCCGTCGCCCCGCTGAAGTAGATCTCGTTGCCGTTGAAGCTCAGCAGCTCCTCGTAGACGACCGAGAGCCCGGCTTGCAGGCAGGTCTGCACGGCGATCTTCGCGACCAGATCGCCGATCTCCAGCACCTCGATGCGGCGGTGCTCGCCGGTGAGCCGCGCGACCGCGATGTTTCGCGGGTCACGAATCTCGGTCACGACGTGCTGCGTGCGACCTTCGGCCGGGTGCGTGCGACCGACGGCCAACAGCGAGCGCACGACCTCGGTGTCATTGCTCGCGTCCTCGGGCGCGAGCACCACGAGCGCGCGCGCCTGCTCGGGCGAGACCACCTGCAGCGCATCGGGATCGGTCGGATCGCCCGAGCGCACCACCACGCGCGTGCGCCCGGTGCCGCGGACCTTGCCGCGCAGCTCGTCCTCCATCCACACCTTGTCGTGGTCGGCGAAGATCACGATGCGGCCACCGCCGCGGCTCTGATTGGCCAGCGCCAGCTCCTCGACGATCGTGAAGATCTGCTGCGACCAGCCGACCACCAGCGTGTGGTCCTGCTCGAGCACGCGCGAGTGACCCTGGCGCAGCTGATCGAAGCGCCGCGCCACGCTCGCGACCAGGACCGCGACCAAGCTTCCGACCAGCAGGATGCCGCACACCGTGGCGGTCATCATCATCGCCCGCCAACCACCACCGACCTCATCGCCGGTGATGGTGCCGGGGTCGATCGCGTGCATCAGCGTCTGCCAGACCAGCGCGCCGAAGCTCATCGTCTCGCCGCCCTCGTCGACCGGCGTGAGCCCGAACGCGACCACCAGCAGCGAGAGCAGCACGACCACCGTCAACGCGAACAACAGGTGCCAGGCGATCAACGCCCACGCGCCCTGGGCCATCAATGCGTCGAAGGCATAGCGGTAGCGATCGCGGAGCGTGGGTTTGCTCGGCATTGGTGGCGCATCCTATCCAGTTCCCATCCAGTTCGTCCTGCGGACTGCACGCCAAACAACAATTCCCATGATCGGTCGCCCCGGCTGGCGGCACTTCCAGGGCAGAGCTTGCCAACGCCATGAAGACGACGTCACTGATCCCGAGCCTGACCCTCGCCCTGCTCGCCGGCCTGAGCCTCTCGGCTTGTGACCGCACCATCGACTCGCTCGACCCGGACGACATGGCCGAGCTCCCGACCGGTCGCGCCTGCGAGGTGATCGGCGAGGCGCAGAGCTGCGGCGACGAGCAGGAGGCCGTGGCCTACTGCGGCGCGATGGAGGCCAGCGCCACGTTCGAGTACGGCCCGTGCATCGCCCCCGAGGAGCTCGAGTGCGAGCCCGGCGACTGGAAGCACGTCGACGGCCCGGACGAGGACGAGGAAGAGCTGTGCCCCGGCATCGACTACAGCTGCGAGGTCGTCGGCGGCGTGCCGATGTGGCTGGAGATGGAGTGCAACACCCCGCTGGTCCTGCGCTTCGACGCGTCCCCGGTCGAGCTGATCGCCGCCGAGAGCACCCCGGCCGCCACCTTCGACATCACCATGCACGAGGGCTCCTGCATCAGCACCGACTGGCCGACCGCCGCGACCCCGTGGCTGGTGCTCGACCTCGATCACAACGGCAGCATCGACGGCGGTCACGAGCTGTTCGGCGCCGGCACCCGGCTGGCCAACGGCACGCGAGCGGAGCACGGCTTCGCGGCGCTGGCCGAGCTCGACCTCGATCACGACGGCTCGCTCGACGCGGCTGATCCTCGCTTTGCCGAGCTGATGCTGTGGCGCGACTGGGATGCCGACCGCCGCACCGCGCCGGGCGAGCTCGAGCCGCTCGCCGAGGCTGGCATCGAGCGCCTCGAATTGGGCTTCCAAGTGGCGCCCGAGTGCGACGAGCGGGGCAACTGCGGCGTCCAGCGTGCAGGCTTTGAGCACAATGCCGGCGTGGGTGAGATCGTCGATCTCTACCTCGCCTGTCAGTGACGCTCGAAAATGCACGATGCTCCGCTCGGGCGGCTCGCGTAGAGTCGCGCCGTGCACGGGTTCGGTCGGTCGGTCGCGCTGGTCGGGGCAAGCACTCTCTTGCTGTTGCTCGGGTGCTCGCTCGACAGCGTGCCGCGAGTCGAGGCCGCGCCGATCACCGAGCCCGAGGTCGTCGCGACCCCGACGCCAAGCTTGCCGCCTCCGCCCGCACCGGTGGCCGAGCCCGAACCCGAGGCGCCGAGCAAGGCCGACTCGCTCGAGCTCACCTTCGTCGGCGACGTGGTGCTCGGTCGCTATCTGAGCAACGAGCACTTCGCCGAGATGCATGCGCCCGAGGCCGATCCGTTCTTCGCCGTGCGCACGCAGCTGGCCGCCGACGTGGTCGTCGGCAACCTCGAGAGCCCGGTGATGTTCACGCTGCCGGACCGCTCGCCGAGCCGCAACGAGCATCGCTTCGCGGGCTCGGCCGCGCACGTCGGCCAGCTCGTGACCGGCGGCTTCACGGTCATGTCGCTGGCCAACAACCACTACTTCGATCTCGGCGTCGACGGCCAGCTCGAGTCGCCGCGCGTGCTCGCCGAAGCCGGGCTGTTTGCGATCGGAGCCTCGCGGCTCGATCCGCCGCTCGTGCGCGTCGAGACGCTCGAGACCCGCGGCTGGCGGATCGGCTTCATCGCCTTCGCCACGCGCCAGAACAGCGCCGGCGATCCGAATGGCCCCAAGCTCCCGCTGCTGACCCTGCGCGACCTCTACGACCTCGTGGTCCCGCTCGTCGAGCAGGCCCGGGCCGACCATGATCTGCTGATCGTCGAGGTGCACTGGGGTGACGAATACGTCGACGATCCCGGGCTCTCGCGCCGGCTCGCCGCCCAGCGCCTGATCGAGGCCGGCGTCGATCTGCTGATCGGCCACCACCCGCACGTGCTGCAGGCGATCGAGCTGCACCAGAGCGGTGCCGAGCGCGACGGCTTGATCGCCTACTCGCTCGGCAACTTCTTGTTCCCGCGCGCCGATCATCCGCCCGGCCTCAGCGGCGTGCTGCGGGTCCGCTATCAGGCGATCGCCGACGCGCGGCCGTGCCTCGAGCAAGCCCGCTTGCACCCGGTCGTCAGCAAGCGGGTGCCGGGCTGGCACCCCGAAGCCGCGACCAGCTTCTCGGCCGAGAAGGTGCGCGATCGCGTGGTCCCGCTCTCGCGCGCGACCGGGACCCACTGGATTCGCGAGGGTGAGCCCAGCGATCCCGCGCGTGGCGAGGACTTGCTCGTGACCGGCCTGCGCGAGTGTCCGGACCTGTAGAATCGCGGTTGATGCCACGCTCGCGCCGCCTGTTCCGCACCGCCGCGCTCGCCCTCTGCTTCGCCTCCGCGTGCACCGACGACGTCGTCGGGAGCGATGACGGCGAGTCCGGCGAGAGCAGCAGCAACGACGAATCCGGCGACACCGACGAGGTCCCGGCCGAGCTCGGCGGTCCGGCCCAGGGCGTCACGATCACCAGCGTCGAGGTCAACCAGGGCACTGGGGTCGAGATCATCCGCGACGGTCAGCTCGTCCCGCTCGAGCAGCGCAACGCCAAGCTGATCCGCAGCCGCGACACGCTCGTGCGCGTCCATCATCGGATCGACGACGCCGCGGCCTGGATCCCGCGCGAGCTGACCGGCATCTTGCACATCGCCCCGCCCGACGGCCCCGAGCTGGTCCGGACCCGGACTTTCGTGGTCGACGCCGACTCCGATCCGCGCAAGCTCGGCAGCAGCTTCTACTTCAGCCTGCTCGCCGACGAGGCGCTGCCGGGCACCACCATCTGGATCGAGCTGCGCGAGACCGACGCGAACCTCGACGTCTCGAGCCTGAGCCCCGGCCTCAGCACCACCGAGGTGGCCGCGTTCGAATTCGAGGACACCCCGCTCGAGCTCCACGTCGTCCTGATCCCGGTCCGCTACGAATACCTCGATCCGCCGCGCGAGCCCGACATCACGCAAGAGGATCTCGCGCTCTTCCACGACTTCCTGCTACAGCAGAACCCGGTGCAGAATGTCCGGCTGGAGGTCCGCGCGGAGCCGATCGTGCGGACCGAGCAATTGAGCAACCTCGGATCGTTGCTGGCCCCGACCCGCGAGGCCAAGCTGCAGGACGGCGCGGGCCCGAATGTCTACTATCACGCGCTGGTCGACGTCGGCGGGCCCTCGGTCAACCAGGTCGGCGGCATCGCGATGCTGACCGACGCGAGCAAGGAAGAGAGCGGCGATCGGGTGGCCGCGACCGTCTATCACAAGCACGTCGACATCCCCGACGAGGACGAGGAAGACCAGACCCCCAAGGTGTTCCCGCCGACCGGGAGCGCGCGCACCTTCGTCCACGAGGTCGGCCACAACCAGGGCTTCAGCCACATCGCCTGCCCCAACGCCGACGCCGCGGGTCCCGATCCCAGCTATCCCCACGCCGACGGCAAGATCGGCGCCTATGGATTTGGCATTCGCGACTTTCACATCTATACGCCGAGCGCCTCGCACGACTACATGACCTACTGCGGCAACTCCTGGGTGTCCGACTGGACGTGGGACAAGGCGTTCACGCGCATCCAGATCTTGACCTCGTGGAATGGTGAGCAGGCCGGACCGGCGCCCACGCCCACGCCCGTGCTGGTCGGGCTGCGCTCGGCCGACGGTCACGAGGAATGGTCGATCTCGCTGGGCATCGCGCCGACGGCCGCGAGCAGCGACGCACGAATCGAATATGCGATCGATGGTGCGCTCGCGGCCAGCGTGCCCGCGAAGATCGACCTGCTCAGCGACGACGCGACCGTGCTGATCACCGCCCCGCTGCCGATCCCGCTGGCCGAAGTCGACGGCGTCACGTGGCTCCACACGGGTCAGCGACGCGTGATCGATCGCGCCCGGATCCAGGCCGCGAGCCGCTGAGAACACGCGCTGCACGGCGTGCCGCGCCGGCTTTGCGTCGCATGGACAAACGCTGGCGTGCGGCGTTTGCCACAATGTTGCATCGAGCCCGGCGCGTTGCGTCGAATATCGCGCATTCCTCGAGCTTCTCCATTTGCGCGATCGCAAGCACGTAGATGCAACATGCACCGAGGCGCGCACTCGCATTTACACGGGGTGCCGCGGTGCTACTCGTGTGCTGCGAGGCAACGATGCGACTTCATTCTATCTCCTCCTATTCGCTAGCAATTGTCATCAGCGCGACCGCCTGCACCACCGGCTCCGATCCCAACGATGTCTTTCGCGAGACCATCGAGACGCTGCCTTCGGGCGTGAAGCTGAGCGTGGAGATCTCCTATCCCAACCACGGCGACGTGTTCGCGGAAGGCCAGGCGATTCCGGTCGACGGCTTTGCCACGATTGGCGAGACCTCGGCGATGGCCGACACCTCGATTGTGTTTCTGGTCGACGTCTCGGGCAGCACCGACAACCCGGCCAAGTGCGGCGCCGATCTCAACGCCGACGGCGACGCCAACACCGTGCTCGACTGCCAGATCGAGGCGCTGCTGGCCGTCAACCAGGCCGCGGCCGGGCTCGACAACGTGCGCGACGTCGGCATCGCGGTGTTCGCCGGCAAAGGTGGGACCGGCGACGTACAGCCGGGCGGCTCCGACGACGACCGACTCACGCAGCCCGACGCCGATCTCGATCTCGACAATCAGCTCGACATGGAGACCGTGCTGCGCTCGCTTCAGTACGGCCGCATCGACGCATTCACGCAGCGCAAGGTCGCGCTGGCGACCTCGTACGGGGCCGGCTTGCAGGCGCTGCTGCCGATCCTCGCGGCCAGCGACGAGCCGCACAAGCTGGTCATCATGGTCTCCGACGGCGGCAACAACACGGCCCCGCACATCGACACCGCGCTGCCCAACCTGCCGCCGGGGACCATCGTGCACAGCTTTGCGATCGGCGACTGGGCCTCGTGCGCCAAGGCCTCGGAGTTCGGGACCCTGCAGGACATCTCGAGTGCGACCGGGGGCAGCTGCACCAACGTGCCGACCGTCAGCGAGCTGCCCGACGTGCTGCCCGAGATCATCACCGCCAAGCTGACCGGCCTCACGCTGCGCGTCGACGGCGAGGCCGTCGACATTCACACGATGGACGCCGAGCTGCCCGAGGACGGCCCGCTCACCGTCAATTATACGACCGCCGTGGATCCGCTCGCGCCCGGCGAGCACCAGCTGTGCGCGACCGCGTATGGCCACGACGGTAGCGACGGCGAGGTGACCGAGTGCGTGAGCATCTTCGTCGACTCGCCGCCGACCATCGAGTGTCAGGAGCACATCTTCGTCGCCGGCGATCAGTGTCAGGCCGAGGCGTCGATCGATCTGGCCGCGCTCGATCCCGACGGCGAGTTCGTCGACTGTGCGCTCGAGCCTGGCGGCCCCTACCAGATCGGCATCACCGACGTGACCATGACCTGCATCGACGAGTGGGGCGCGGCCTCGGCCTGCGACACGATCGTCGAGGTCATCGACGAAAGCCCCGTCGAGATTCAGGCCAAGAGCCTCGAGCTGTGGCCGCCGAAGCACAAGTACTACGAGTTCAAGCCGTCCGACTGCATCGCGGTCGCGGCCGACAGCTGCTCCGAGCACGAGCTCGACGTCGACGGCGAGGCCGAGCTGATCAGCGTGACCTCGGACGAAGGCCACGACGATCTCGGTGACGGCTGCACCTGTGCCGACAGCATCCTGGTCGACGGCAACACCTTCAAGGTTCGCGCGGAACGCCTCGCCAACGGCAACGGCCGCGTCTACGAGGCCACCTACAAGCTCACCGACGAATACGGCAACGAGAGCGTCGAGAGCTGCCAGATCGTGGTCCCGCTCAGCAAGAACAGCCCGGTCGTGCATGACGGCGGCGCGGTGTGTGTCGGTGACGGCTGCGACGTGCAGATCTCGCTCGCCGAGCAGTGCAACAAGAACAAGCACCAGTAACGCGATTCCTGGTGCGGAGCGTGCCCGCAGCGCCCACGCTCTCGATGCTGAAATGGCCTGCGGCGCCGCGGATGAGCGATCATCCGCGGCGCATTTCCATCCTCGTGTAGCGCTCGAATGCCGTCGTTCCACGCGCGTTCGCGGCTGGTCGCGCATATATTGAATGGCGACAATTCATGACCTTCGCAATGGAGTTCGAGCTCGCCGGCACGATGGTCGACGCGAGTGCCATCGAGCTGATCGAGCTGGCGCTACAGTACGCCGGCGAGACGCTCGCGATCGCGAAGGGCGAGACGCTCGGCATCCACGACGACCGCGTGAGCGCGACCGCCGAGCGCGGCTGCCTGCTCGGCGAAGGCGGCAGCGAGCGCTGTGACACCAGAGACCCCGCGCAAGCGCTCGTTCGGCCTGCTGGCGACATCGCGGTTATGCTGCCAGCCGTGCCCGTCACTTCGCTGCGCACCTCCAAGCTCGCGCTCGCCTGTCTGAGCCTCGCGGTGATCCTCGCGGCCTGCCCCGCGAGCAAGCCCACGCCGACCGGCCCCGAGAGCCGCGTGCTGCTGACCGCACCGGTCGCCAAGCCGGTCCCTCACCCGCTCGCGGCCCACGGTCACACGCGAATCGACAATTACTACTGGATGCACAATCGCGAGGATCCGGCGGTCATCGACTATCTCGAGGCCGAGAACGCCTACACCGAGCGCATGACCGCCGCCTCCAAGCAGCTGCGCGACACCTTGCTGACCGAGCTGACCGGGCGCATCAAGCAGGACGACGAGACGGTCCCCTATCGGATCCGCGATCACTGGTACTACACGCGCTGGCAGCAGGGCGCCGATTATCCGCTGTACTGCCGCAAGCACGGCTCGCTCACGGCCGACGAGCAGATCATCCTCGACGCCCAGGCGCTCGCGGCCGGGCACGATTACTTCGACATTCGCCGGCTGGCCGTGAGCGAAGATCAGCACTTGCTCGCGTTCAGCACCGACACCGTCGGCCGCCGCATTCACACGATCCAGTTCAAGGATCTGCGCACGGGCGAGCTGCTGCCCGACGCCATCACCGGGGTCACCGGGGCGCTGGTTTGGGCCAACGACAATCGCACGATCTTCTACACCAAGCAGGATCCACAGACCCTGCGCGAGCATCAGGTCTATCGCCACACGCTCGGCGAGGATCCCAAGGCGGACGTGCTCGTCTACGAGGAGACCGACCCCACCTTCGAGGTCGGCATCGGCAAGACCAAGTCGCGCAAGTATGTGATCCTGCACTCCTCGCAGACGCTGACCGACGAGGTCCGGCTGCTCGACGCCGACGCGCCCAGTTCGGCGCCGTGGGTCGTGCAGCCGCGCGAGCGCGGGCTCGAATACGACGTCGATCACCGCGGCGATCGCCTCTACATCCACACCAACCTCGATGCGCCGAATTTCCGCATCGTCGAGGCCCCGCTCGATCGCCCGGACAAGCAGCACTGGCGCGAGCGAGTCGGTCACCGCGACGACGTGTTGATCGAGGGCTTCGATCTGTTCGCCAACCACCTGCTGGTCGTGCAGCGCCGCGCCGGGTTGCGGGAATTCGAGGTCCACCGTGACGGCGGCGGCGAGCCGCAGATCGTGGCTTTCGCCGATCCGACCTACGTGGCCTATCCGGACGACAACATCGAGCTCGACGCCTCCACCTTTCGCTACGCCTACGAGTCGTTGACGACTCCGCCGACCATCTACGACTACGAGCTCGAGACCGGCGCGCAGACCTTGTTGAAGCGGACCGACGTGCTCGGCGGCTTCGATCCGGCCAACTACGCGAGCGAGCGGCTGTGGGCGCCCGCACGCGACGGCACCGAGGTCCCGATTTCCTTGGTCTACCGCAAACGCGCAGGCGGTCCCGGTCCCGCGCCGCTGCTGCTCAACGGCTACGGCGCCTATGGCGAGAGCAGCGACGCGGGACCGGGACCGCC
>DATLLB010000501.1:0-6074 GCA_035538075.1 Enhygromyxa sp. | reverse complement strand
TGATCGCCCAGATCGGGGGTTACACTGGGAAGTCCTCGGGAGGGCCTCCAGGGTCGGTCACGATTGGTCGCGGCCTCGAGCGGATCGCTCCGGCCGCGGCCATGGCTCGCCACTTGCGCGAGACTTCTGGCTAATGGTCAGCCGTCCAGGGGCCCCCACCCCTGCGGTCGCCCCTTCGGGGCTCCTGTCCTCTTCGATGGTCCAGGGACTAGCTAGAATGAAAATTGCCCGAGGAACGCGAGCTTCATCAGCGTGGGTCGTTCGACGCCTGCGTCGGTGGTGCGCAGCGCTGGCAGAACGTCGAAGGTGGTCAGGAAGCTGAACACGCGCCACGAGAGGCTGAACTGGCCGCGCACGCCCGGGCGTGGATCGGGGAGGATCTGCACGGGCACGCCGACGCCGAGGCCGGCGATGGGGACGAACCACCAGATCGATCCGCGTCCGTGGCTGATCTCGATCGCCGGCACGGCCGTGAACTCGCGCTGGAAGTCGGTCTCGAGCGCGGCCGAGTAGAACAAGAACGGCAGCGGATGCGTGTGCTCCCAGCCGATGCGTCCGCGGGCCGGGTTGGCGTCGAGGATCGCTCCGCCGGCCGCGATGAAGGGTCCGCCCTTGAGGCTGCGCCAGCGAATCAGCGAGAGACCCACGCCCGACTGGCTGCGGCCGCGGATCTCGTAGGTGTCGCCATGCCGGACAGCGTCGAGGCCTGGATCGGCGCGCACGTGGTACTTCGCCGGCGGGCGCACGCGCAGCTGCGTCTTGGCCTTGGGGTCGACCGAGGTCGACTTCTCATCTCGCCACGCCAAGCGACGGTGCGAGGTATAGGTCGGCACGAACGGATGGCGAATCTCGAGCGCATTGTAGTGACAGCACTCGAAGTCGTACCCGTCGGGATCGAGCGACGGACCGTAGTCGAGGTAGACGTCCCCTTCGATCACCAGCTCGACGCGGGTCTGCGTGCCGTCGTCCTCCAACCAGTAGCGGTTGCCGTAGCTCTCGAAGCCGCCGAGGTGCTCGGTGATCGCAGCCTCGACCTGATCACGCGCCTCACCCTTCGGCGCGAGCACGAGCTGACCGCCGAGCGAAAGCTGCAGCTGCCCGCCGAGCGAGAGCGGGAAATTGAACGCGACCCGAGCAGGCGCACCCGGGCTCGCCCGCTCGTAGACATGCACGGAACGCCAGTGACAGCGACCCTCGTCGTTGCAGTCGACCTCGATCGACTCCGAGGTCAACAGCAAACCGGACTCGGGCGGCCACAGCGGGCGGACCAGGCCGCGCCAGCGATCTTCACCGCACTTGCAGGCCAGCGCCGGGCGAGCGAGCAACACCGCCGCGACCGCCAGCACCCACCAACAGCGACGCACCGCGAGCAGCACGCCGCATCGTAACGGATTATGACGCGCCGCGATCCGACAGCGCCGCCAAGCTCAGCAACACCAACGCGATCCACAGGCAGGTCGCGAGCGCGAGGTGGACCAGCTGCATCCAACCGGGCGCCGAGAGCATGATGTTGACCACGCCCGCGCACAGCTGCGCGACCGTGAGCCCGGCGACCAGGTTGCCGAGCGAGCGCACCCGCGGCTGGTTGGGCATGCCCGGCAGCGCGATCGCCAGCCACAGCAGGTAGAGCCCGGACGCGACCGCGAGCAGCGGATGCACGATCCGCATGCGCTGCAGGAAGTGGGCGGTCGGCGATTGATCGGCGATCAGGTGCTGCTCGATCGTGCCGTCGGCCGCGACCGGATAGAGCGTGTCGCCGAGGGCCGTGACCGCGCCGCTCATCGAGACCACGACCACCAGCACCAGACCGCCGATCAGCAGCCACGCAGACAAACCCGCCCCGCGTAGCCGCAGCGCTCGACCGCCGCCGCGCTCGTCCGCGTACCAGGCCACGAACGCCATCGCGCCAGTCAGCAGGCAGGTGTTCGACAGGTGGATGGCCATCATCACCGCGCGCGAGACCGAGTCGTTCTTGCCGACCAGCTCGAGCAGCACCAAGCCGGCGCCGAGCAGCGCCTCGAAGATCATGAACACCATCGCGAGCACCACTCCCCAGCGGACCGGGTGCGGACGACGAAACACTTTGAGCCCCCAGATCAGCAGCCCGAACGCGCCGAGCATGCACAGGCCCGAGGTCACGCGGTGGGTCAGCTCGATCACCGTCTCCACGCTCTTGGGCGCGTGCATGATCTCGCCGTGACAGGTCGGCCAGTGCTGACCGCAGCCAGCCCCCGATCCGCTGATCCGCACCCACGCACCGAACACGATCACGAGCACCGTGTAGGCCAGCAGCGCGTAGGCAACCCGAGTGAACGTGGACGGCTTCTCGCTCACGCGGCGCAGCCTAGAGGCTATGACGCGCGCTCACCAGTCGTTCCTGAACGGCAAGAGTTGCTCCCGCAGGTGGCGAAATACCGCCGCGGTCGCGCGCACGTCGGCGGCGTTGTAGCTGGCGATGCTCTCGATGTCCCCGCGCGCGTAGGTCGGCGCGACCATCGAGCCGTCCATCGCGCCCTTGGGGCTCTCGATGCCCAGCGCCCAGCAGACGACGTCGAGCGAGGTCGAGCCGAGGCCGTGCCGGCCGTGGCCGATCAGGCGAAACAGATCGCAGTGGGGTCGCAGCGAGTACGGGCTCGAGAGCAGATCGACGCGCGCGGGGATCTGGTGGATGAGGCTGCGGATCACCAGGTACGGCACGTCGAAGCCGCGGCCGTTGAAGCTGACCACCAGCTCGGCCGCGTAGGCGAGGTGCCAGAAGCTGCGCAGCAGCTCGGGCTCGCTCATCGGGCGGATCCAGCTCGGGTACTCGTCATGCTCACGACCGGCCGGCGGCACCACGAAGGCCATCACCGGCTCGGGGTTGTCGGCGTCGCAGAACGCGAGCGAGACGACCTTGCCGAAGTACGGCGAGAGGCTCATGACCTTGTCGACCTCGCTCTCGCTGCGCTCGGCCGCGCGGGTGATCGACTTGGCGACCGTGTCCGGGACCGCGTCGAGGTCGGTGCCCGGGACCGTCTCGATGTCGAACACCAGCGTCTTGCGGTGCAGGCCGTCGACCAGCTCCCAGCCCGCGCCCCAGATTGCGTCGGGCTGCCACTCGTCGCCGTCCGCGAGCACGCGCAGGCGACCGACGGTCAGCTGCACCGCGTCGCGGAAGCTGCCGACGGTGAACATCAGCTTCACGACCATGCCCTCGCGCAAGCCGGCCTGCGCGGCCTCGACATAGGCCCGCGAGTCGCCCCAGATCTTGGCCGCGAGCTTGGCCGAGGCGTCGGAGACGACGAGGTCGTAGTAGCCGGCGTTGTTGCGATCGACACCGTGACGGACGCTGCGGATCGCCACGTAGACGGTGCACGTCTCGGCGGTGGGCAGCGCGTGAACCTCTGCGAGGCGCTCGAGGTGCGGAGGTGCGGCGGTCATGAGCAGCGGGACTGTACGGGCTCGGCTCGGATCAATCTATTGGTCTATCGGCTCGAGCAACGGCTGCGCGTCGGCCGGCTCGCGCTCGAGCTCCGCCGGCGCGAGCGTCCAGTCCCACACCACCTCGTCGCGCTCGTTGACGATCGTGGTCAGCGTGTCGCCCGAGTAGAAGGCCATGTAGCCGGCCGGCAGCAGCATCGCGTCGAGCAGGGCCGGGCGCGCCTCGAGGATCGCGTAGAC
Organism: Enhygromyxa sp.; assembly: GCA_035538075.1. Lineage (GTDB taxonomy): Bacteria > Myxococcota_A > Polyangia > Nannocystales > Nannocystaceae > Plesiocystis. The sequence continues at coordinate 2,414 of DATLLB010000501.1, read as the reverse complement.
CGGCAGCGACACGGTCTCCGATCCCTCGGGGATGCCGTCGGTCGGGCTCAGCCGCCAGCCGGTCATGCGCCCGCCGGGGCTGTCGACGCGCAGCAGGAACACCTCGTCGAGCTCGAGCGAGCCGCGGATCGCCAGCACGTGCTCGTCGAAGTCGATCGGCTGCCCGGGCACGCCGGCCTGCTCGAGCACCGCCCGCTGCCTTGCCAGCGTCGCGAGCGAGACCGAGATGTCCTGGCGCGTGCGCGTCTCGGGTTGGTTCGCATAGTCGGGCTCGAGCACGACCAGCCGCTCGCCTCGCTCGCCCTCGACCGCGAAGCTCAGCGTGGTCCAGCCGATCGGCAGCTGCGTGGTGCGATCGATCGGGACCTGCTCGGCCTCGAGATCCTGGAACAGCGCGAACAGCCGCTGGACCTCGAGCGCGAGCGATGGATCGGCGTACACATAGATCGTGCGCTCGCCGTAGGGCATCGCGTGCTCGTCCGCGCGGGCGGTCGCGGCGGGCTCGGGCGCCACGGTCTCGGTCTGGGCAGTGGCGCTCGAGCGCTCGCAGGCGCTGCCGAGCAGCAGCGAACACCCGAGGAAGAGAGACCGCGATCGCATCGCGGGAGTATATCCAGAGGTCAGTCGAGAGCCTCGAAGCGTCCGCTCGTTCGATGCCAACGCAGCTGCCCACGCCCGCGCGGGCCGAGGCGGCGGTGGCACAGCTCGAGCGCGAGGGTCCGATCGTCGACGGACGTCGCGCGCACGCGCACGCTGGCGTTGCCGTCGATCGCCCGGGCCACGCCAGCGTCGGACTCGGCGAGATCGCAGCTGGCCACCACGATCAGATCTTCGGCGCGCGCCAGCGCAGCGAGACTGCGCAGCGTCTCGACGCTGTCGCCCAGCTGCTCGATCGGATCGACGATCACGATCGGCCACACGCCGACGCCCGCGGCCTGGCCGAGATCGGCCTGCCAGCGACGCAGGGCAGAGACGGTCGCGCTGCGCCGCTCCGGATCGAGCAACGCCTCGCGCCCGACGAAGCGCTGGCGATCGTCGAGGCTCGCCCACGGCCCGCGTCGAAACTCGTCCAGCAGCTCCGCACAGCGAGGCTCCCGCCGCGCCCGCTCGGCGTCGACGAACACCCGCGGGTCGACATCGAAGAAGCGACCCAGGCTCCGCGCCCGCCACAGCGCCGGCTCGCCCTCGACCACGAACAGCACGGGGGTGATCGGGCGCGCCGGATCGTCGACGAGGGCGAGCCCATCACCGAGCTGCGCGAGCAGGCTGGTTCGACCGACGCCGCGCTCGGAGCTGGAGATCAGCACGAGATCGCCAGGTCGCAGCGCACCGATCAGCTCGGTTGCGATCGCCCCGAGCCCCTGCCCTGCTGCGCCCGCTTCCGGCCAACCAGGCAGGCGTGCGAGCGAGATCCCGGGTGCAGCGATCGCAGCGGCGATCTGATCGATCGCAGGCGATCGCTGGAGGTGATCCACCAGCCCAATCTCGATCGTCGACGCAGCCGCGAGCGCCTCGGCGTCGAACCACACTTCGTCATCATCGGGGTCATCTTCGGGATCGTTCGGCGGATCTTGCAAAAGATCGCGCGATCGATCGTGCATTTCATCCGCGATCTCGATCGCCGCCAACGAGCGCGTCTCGATCGTCGAATCGCCGACATCGTGCTCTGGTCGCGGCATCACGGCGATCGTAACGCGACCGCTACCCGTCGGTCCGCGACCCGAAGCTCGTATTGCAGTTCTCGCTCGAATACGCCAGAAACTGGACGACGCTGATCGGACCGCTACCGTGCCGCCCATGCTCCTCGCGCTCGCAGGCCTAAAGGGTGGGACCGGACGTACGACGCTCGCCGTGGCGCTTGCCGCCGAGGCACGCGCACGTGGCCGCCGGACCCTGCTCGTCGATCTCGACCCCCGCGGGGACGCCCACGCCTGGGCCCTCAGTGCGGGTGAGGTCGCGCCGACGACCCTGGCCCGCAGGCGCGCCGGGCAGGGCCAGGCCGAGCGCCTGCGCGGGCTCGCGTTTGGCCACGACCTCACCGTGATCGACACGCCTGCCGATCCCAAGGTGCTGGCGACCGTGGCCGAGGTCGCCGAGCTGGTGCTGATCCCCTGTCGGCCGAGCCCGATGGACGCGTGGGCGGCCGCCGACGCCGTCGAGCTGTGCCTGCGGGCGCGCAGCGACGGGAATTTCCGCATGCAGATGGCCGTGGTGCCCAACGCGGTCGAGGCCCGCACCCGCATCAGCGCGGCGCTGCCCAACGATCTGCGCTCGCTCGGGTTGCCGGTGCTCGAGCTCGGAATCCGGCGGCGAGTCGCCCACCAGGAGTCGATGGCCGACGGCAGCACGGCGAGCCTCGACGATCCCGGGAGCGCTGCGGCCAAGGAGATCGGCGAGCTGCTCGACGCGATCGA
>DATLLB010000500.1:0-7818 GCA_035538075.1 Enhygromyxa sp. | reverse complement strand
GGCAAGAGCCCCGACGGTTGCTGGTGCGACGCCAAGTGCCAGAAGTACGGCGATTGCTGCGAGGACAAGAAGCAAGTCTGCGACTGAGCCCAGACCGACCCAGGACCGACTCCTCGTAGGACGCCCGGCGATGCGCCGGGCGTCCCCCCTGGCTCCCCCATTGCCCATGACATGCTTCGCACGCCACGGGCCCCCGCAACCTCGCGGGCGCGGACTAGCCGACCAGCCCCCTCGCCCAGTCCGCGCCCGCGAGCGAAGCGTAGAACGCCTCTTCGAACAGCGGCAGCCCGCCGACATCGGTCGCGCACGCAAACACGCGACCGATTGGCGCACGGGCGAGCTCGAGCGCGTCGCCGAACAAGAAGCCGGGGACCGGGCGGATCATCGCGTGTCCCCAGCGGTGCACGTGGATATGCGTGAGCTGCTTGCGGATGCTCGGGTGCATCCGCTCGAGCGAGCCCAGCACGTGCTCGGACCAGTAGCGCGCGTCGTTGCCCAGCAGGCGCGCACGCGCGGCGGCGAGGCCCTCGGCGTCGTCGGCCGTGAGCGGCTCGTAGTAGGTGATCACCGCGCCGGGCTCGTGGGCGGCCAAGCGATCTTGCGTGTGCGTGGCGACCACGTAGCCGAGGTTTCGCGCCCGCGGATCTTCGATGACCGGCACGTTGTCCCACGCGAGAGCGGCCCCGAGCCCGCCGGGCGCCTCGCGTAGCTCGAGGTTGGCGACCAACCACGGCGCGTAGCTCAGCGCGCTCGCGGGCAGGGGATCGCGACCACGCGGGAGCACGTGCGCAAGCAGGAAGCGCGGCGCGGCCCACAAGATCGCCTTGGCCTCGATCGCGACGCTGCGCTGCGCCACCAGATCGCGGACCCGCACCTCGCCGCGCTCGGGATCGATCGCGTAGACCAGGTGATCGCGACGCAGGCGCTCGCCGAGCCCGATGCGCTCGCGCAAGGCCGCGAGCAGCTCACCGTTGCCGCCGGGCCAGGTCAGGATCTCGCGGTCGTGCGTGTCCTCGAGCCCGCGCGCGAGGAAGTGGTGGAGGCCCGCGAACGCGGAGGTCTGCTCGATCGTGCAGCCGTAGTCGTCGCGGCAGGCGTAGTCGACGTACCAGCGCAGCCGCCAGCTGCGAACGCCGAGCTGATCGAGCCACGCGGCCATCGAGATGCGGTCGAGCTCGCGCATGCGAGCGCTGCTGCGGCGCACGGGCAGTCGGAACAGGCGCTGGCCATGCTCGTCGCGCGTACGGTCGAGCTCACGCAAGCGCGCCCAGAAGCGCTCGGCGTCGTCGGCCTCGGCCGTGCTCTCGTCGGCGAACGGGTAGAGGCCGGGGTGCCAGGTGCCGCCGTGGAAGTGCCGCTCGATCGGCGCCGGGCAGATCGCGGTGGCCTTGTACTCGGGCGCGCCGTCGTGGCGACCGACCAACACCCGAAGATCGGTGAGCAGCTCGAGCAGCTCGGTGCACTCGGGCGGCGGCGCGGGCAAGTAGTGGGCGCCCATCGGATGAGCCGAGCGCGGCAGCGTGCCGCTGCGGGCCGTGCCGCCGAGCTCGGGCTCGAGCTCGAGCAGCTCGATGTCGTCGATTCCGTGTTGGCGCAGGCGCCAAGCCGCGCACAGGCCCGCCGCTCCACCGCCGACGATCACGACCGCGGCCTCGCGCTGCTCGTCGATCGCCGAGTCGAGCAGCGCGGCGGAGCGCAGCAGGTGGCCGCGCTCCGGGCTCTGGCCGGTGAAGCGCGGCTCGACGACCGGCGGCGCCTCGGCCCGGCAGCTGGCGAGCCCGAGCGCGCTGGCGCCCAGCAGCGTGCGGCGGCTCAGCGGCATGGCTCATCACGCCGGGCGATCGCCTGGATGCGCTCGAGCAGCAGATCGTGGGCGGCGACCAGCCGGGTCGGATCGACGCCGACCAACTCCATGCACAGCCGCTCGGCGCCGCGCTCGATGGTGCTCTCGGTCGGTCCGGGCGTACCCATCAGCTCGCTCAAGCTCGACGCGGCTGCGATTGCGGCCGCGGCCCAGAAGCCGAGGCCGAGCAGCGAGTAGGCGATGCACACCCGATCGCCGTACTTGCGAAGCGCCCGGCTGGCGTAGCGGCCGACCGAGAGATCCGGGACCGGAGCGCCGTGATGCACGACCACCCACACGCCCGCGATCGGCGAGCGCTCGAGCGTGCGATCGATCAGCGTCGCCACGCGGTCGACATCGGCAAACTCCGTGCGGGCGCGCGTGATGACCCGGATCACGATCGGCCCGAGCGAGGCCACGGCCTGCTCGGCGTCGAGGTGGTGGACGTTGGGCTCCACTGCACGCAAACCTAGCTGCTGCGCGCGAGCGTGTGCTGCGGAATCTCGAGCGAGTCGGCCGCCGCGGCGCGCGACGGCGATCGGGTCGCGCGCGAGCGGTCGAGTGGGACTCTCGACGGCTCAGGATCCGGCCCGCCGGACCAAGGGCCCGAAGCTGCCGAGATCCTGATCGTAGTAGCGGACCAGCATCTGTGTATCGAGCCGGTTGATCTCGACCTCGAGCGGCTGCTGATCGGCTGGAAACGCGAACAACGTCGGCACCAGCTCGCTCGACAGGAAGCGCAGCGCCTCCGGCTGCGGCAGCTCGCGCGAGAGCGCCGTCGGGCGCTCGAACGGCGTGCGGGCGATCAACGCGAAGCCCCAGTCGCCGAAGCTCGGCACGTGGGCGTGGTAGGGCAGGGGATGGAGGTCGGCGGCGTCGAGCGTCGCGACCACGCACCAGAACGCGCGCGGCGATAGGTAGGGCGAGGTCGACTGCACGACCGCGACGCCGTCGGGCGCCAGCGCGGCGCGGACCAGGCGATAGAACGCGACCGTGTAGAGCTTGCCGAGCGAGAGGTTGTTGGGGTCCGGGAGGTCGACGACGATCACGTCCCACGGCTCGAGCGGACCGCTGTCAGAACCGCTGCGGCGCTGCTCGAGCCAGTGCATCGCGTCGGCGTTGTGCACATGCACGCGATCATCGGCCAGCGCGTCGGCGTTGAGCTCGGCCAGCGTGGGCGTGTCGCGAAACAGCCGGGTCATCTCCGGATCGAGATCGACGAGGTCGACCGCCTGCACGGCCGGGTAGCGCAGCACCTCGCGCAGCGCGAGGCCGTCGCCGCCGCCGAGGATCAGCACGCGCCTCGCCGGTCGCGGCCCGAGCTGCTCGCGGGCGGCGAACGCCGGGTGCACGAGGCTCTCGTGGTAGCGGTGCTCGTCGGCGCTGGAGAACTGCAGGTTGCCGTCGATGTAGAGGCGGATGTCGTCGCTCCAGCGCGTGAGCGTCAGCCGCTGGTAGCGGGTCTTGTGCGAGTAGATGACCGGCGAATCGTAGAGCTGGCGCTCGCCGAACGCCTCGATCGAGCCGCCGAGCGCGAGCCCGGTGCCGGTCACCGCCAGCACCAGCAGCGCCTGCGCGGTGATCAGGCGCGGACGCACGAGCTGCCGCTCGAACGCTCGCGCCGTCCACAGCGCGACCGCGGCGTTGAGCGTGCCGAAGAACAAGCTGGTGCGGACCAGGCCCAGCCACGGCAGGAACAGCAGCGGGAACGCGATGCTGGCCAGCAGCGCGCCGATGTAGTCAAACGCCAGCACCCGCGCGACCACGTCCTTGAGCTCCTGCTTGCCCGGCATCAGCCGCATCAGCAGCGGGATCTCGAGCCCGACCATGGTCCCGACGACGATCAGGATCGCGAACAGCAGCGGCCGAATGCCGTCGAGCGCGGAGAAGCCGAGGAACAGCGTGGGCGCCGAGAACCCGCCGACCAGCGCGATGATCAGCTGAACCTGCACGAATCGGTTGGCGAGCCGCCCGACCACGAAGCGGCTCAGCCACGAGCCGAGCCCCATCGCGCTCAGGTACACGCCGATCACCAGCGAGAACTGGGTGACCGAGTCACCCAGCAGGTAGCTGGCCATGGTCGCGGTGATCAGCTCGTACACGAGCCCGCACGTCGCGACCACGAGCACCGAAAACAGCAGCAGCGGCGGCTTCGGGCCGGGGGTCGTGCTCATCGATGCGGATCTACCCGGCGACTGCGGACGAGATGATCAGGGCGATGCCGATGATCACCGCGCCGAGGATGATCCCGAGGGAGGTGTTCTGGTCGTCCTCGATCTCCTTGCGGATCGAGAACGGCGTGAGCCACACGATCAGCATCCAGGTGATGCCGAAGATCACCAGTCCGAGCACCGAGTAGACGGCCGCGGACGCGATCGCGGCGAGGTCGAAGATCTCTTTGGCGAGCAGCATCACTTTCCTCCGTGGTAGCCGCCGATGAACACGAAGTACGCGGACCGGACGGTGGGGTTGTTGGTGGACGAAGTCGGCGAGTCCGACGCGGCCTTGTGCTCGACCTTGCCGCGATCGGGGGCGCCGGTGAGCCACTGCCCGCGCGGCGCTTCGAGCAGCAGCACGCCGAGGCTGGCGAGGGAGAGCACGATGTAACTGGCTTTGGCGAACATGATGGTCACTCCTCGGAGCCGGTGGCCGCGTAGTCGCTGGTGGCCCAGCGCTTGGTCTCGAAGATGGCCCGGCGGGCCAGGTTGACGCCCGGGAACGCGACGATCACCAGCAGCGGCAAGAACATGTAGCGGCCGAGCGGGACGTCGCGGGTGATGGTCAAGTGAAGGTAGTCGGCCGGGTCACCGCTGGCGTCGAACTGCGGGGTGACCTGCAGGATGTACTTGCCGCCCGGGACTCCGCCGACCACCTCGCGCTTGCTGCTGCTGCCCTCGCTCCACGACTCGCCGCCGTCGACTCCGCTGTAGTAGTCGACCTCGAGCCCGACCGCGAGCGCCTCCTCGGTCTCGACGTCGACCAGCAGCACCTCGGCGTACGCCCACGAGTTGTTCATGCCCGCAGCCTGAACCTCGAGCGCGAGCGTGCTCGGCTTGCCGTGCTCGCCGATCTCGAGCTCGTGGGTGAGCGGCTCGCCCGGCAGCACGCGGCCCTGAAACACGACCTCGCGCTCGCGGCTGCTGGCGTAGACGATCAGCGCGACCACCCAGATCGCGAACAGCACGATGCCGGCCACCCAGAAGAACTTGGTGGTGTGGGGATTGAGCGCGGCCGGGTGGATGCCGACGGTCGGCGGCGGGCTGCCGGGCTGCGCGAACGCGGCCCAGACCTCGCGCGCCTCGATCGGCCGCATCTGCGTGAAGTTGAGATCGGCGCCGTGCTGCGTGTGCTGAAGCTCGGTCGAGATCAGCATCGGCGGGCAGATGAAGTCGTTGGTCGAGGCGACGTCGCCCTCGCGCACCTGCCAGGGAAACTCGCCCTCGACGTAGGTCGTCTGCGCCTGGCCGCCGGTGAAGTGCTTGTACTCCTGGCCCTTGTACGCGATCGAAGGCTGCGCGCCGCCCTTGGCCTCGGGCGCGCCAGGCAGCGCTCCGCCGAAGCTCCAGACCCCGTCGGTCATGCTGTAGATCAGCCAGCGATAACCCTCGTAGGGGTTGAACAGCAGGAACTCCTGCCACGGGTAGGCGATGTGGTCGTGCACGACCTCGCGCCAGGTGATGCCGATGATCTCCCAGGTGACGCCGTCGATCGTGCCGCGCTGATGCAGCGGCAGCGTGGAGCTGCGACGCTGTCGCTCGGCGCGTTGCAGGATGTCGAGGTTGCCGTCGCTCTCGGGCTTGCAGATGGTGCCGCAGTACGAGCACGCGACCTGCTCGAGTCCGCCGAAGCTGCGCAAGGTGATCGGCGCGCCGCAGGCCGGGCACTCGATCGCCCCGGTCTTGGCCTCCTCGCGGAACAGCTTGATCGGCGGAGCCGGAGTCGCAGCGGCGTGGCTCATCGATCAGGCTCCGCTCGGCGGCTTGGGCAGCGGCCAGCCTTCGAATCGACGCAGCGGGAACAGACCGATCTCTGCCAGCGACACGGCGCGCCCGACATAGGGGGTTGGTTGGTCATGGTTGGGATCGTCGCCCCAGTCGAGCGTCACGAACTCGCCTTCGTGCCCGCGCAGGTCGACGCCATGGTAGACGACGCCCGGCTCGGCGCGAAACGGCAGCATGCCCTCGGCGCCCTGATAGGCGGCCGCGCGACGATCGACGACCACGACCGTGCGGCCGGCCACGCGAAACGGCTGGCCGGGCGTGAAGCCGTGGTAGTTGGGCACGCGCCCGGCGACCTGATTGGGATCGATCGGCTTCAAGATCGAGAACTGCCCCTGCGCGTCGGCCAACCACCCGATCGTGCCGTCGGCGAAGCTCAGGAACCACTCGTTCCAGCTGCCGCGCTCGTACTGGACCTGCAGACGCCCGTCGATCACGAACGGCACGCCGTCGTACTTGCCCTTGCCGTGCAGGATGATCGGGCTGCCGTTGTCGAGGATGGCGCTGACCTTGCCGATCAAGCGCACGTCGACGCCGGTGCGCACGACCGTGCTGTTGCAGTACTCGCAGACCGCCGAGACCGTCGCGCCGCGCATTCGCACCGGCGCCCCGCACTCCGGACACGGCACGCTCTGCTCGGCGGACTGATATCCAGACTGGTAACCAGATGGCTGGCTCGCGAAGTGCTGCACGTGCGTGTGCGGATCGTGATCGGGCGGAACCATCAGGTCGCGTGACTATGCCATGGACGACTCGCCAGCTACCAGCACGCACGCGTTCGACCAGCTGCATGCACGCGTTGACAAGCTTCGCGGTGGTGACAAACGAGCATGCGTATAGGTCGTGCTGAGCGACGAGGAGTCACCTATGAAAACACCACCCCCCGATGACCGGCAGCGGGCCGCTCGCAGCGGACCGCTACGCGTTCGAGAGCTGCTCGCGCGGGTTGCGAGCCATCACCGATCACTGGCGCGTTATTTCCACGAGCTCGCCTGTGCGAATGGCGATCCGTTGTCGAGCTTCGCGACATTGGCTCGATGGCGACACGCCTCCGTCGCCGCGAATCTGGAGGCCCATGCCGCGCGCGAGGAGTGTCGCGAGCTGGATAGTTGGTTGCGGGAGGTCCCCGACGGTTGCGTGCTCGAGCTGCTCGACTCGGCGCCCGAGCTCGACGCACCGACCAACGCGATCGTCGACTATGCGCTGCGACTGGAGGCCGCGTTCGAACGCGTGTTCGAGCAGCTGCAGGCCTACGCTCCAGCCGCCGGCTTGCGCGAGATCGTCAGCAGCCTCGCGACGCTCGAGCACGGCGTAGCCGTTCGGCTCAACGCCGCCCGGCTCGAGCTCGGTCACGGCTACTGACGGCGCTGCCCGGTCAGGGCGACCGCTCTCGAGACCAAAAAAACCAGTCGCATGGCGCAACTCCGCTATCCTCCCGAGCGCTCGCCCAGTGCGAGCACGAAGGAGGATCCGGAACATGAGCACGTTCGTTCACATGGAGCTGAACACCAGCGACCCCGAGGCTGCCAAGCAGTTCTACGAGGCGGTGTTCGGTTGGCAGTACCAGGACGTGGAGATGCCCGATGGCGTCTACACGATGGCCAGCGCGCCGAATGGAGGAATCGGCGGCATTACTCGAAATCCGATGAGCGGCGCGCCGAGTGCTTGGCTCGGCTATGTCGGCGTCGACTCGGTCGATCGCGCCGTGGGCAAGATCGAGAAGGCTGGCGGCACCGTCGTGGTGCCTGCGACCTCAATCCCGAACATGGGGCGCTTCGCGGTCTTCACCGATCCGCAGGGGGCCGCGTTTGCAGTCTGGGAGGCAGCTGCGCCTGGTAGCGAAGCGCAGGCGACCGAGGCGCCCAGCAAGAAAAAGACGAGCAAGAAGGCGGGCAAGAAGAGCGGCGCGGCGAAGAAGCAGTCGGCCGCGGCGGCCGAGCCGACCGAGGAGCGCGAGGAGCAAGCGGTCAGCAAGAA
>DATLLB010000499.1:0-4469 GCA_035538075.1 Enhygromyxa sp. | reverse complement strand
AGCACCACCCGCTATCTCGCGCGGCACTTTCCGGCTCGTCGGCATCCCGACGGTCGGCTCAACCACGCCACGCGCCGACCGGTGCCGGACGATCGCTTGACCGGCCCGACCACGATCCGACTCGCGCTGGAGCCCGCCGTCGATGATCCGCACGCGCAGCTGGTCTGGTGGGTGGATTACGAGCGCGTGGATCAACGCAACACGCGAGCGCCCGAACGCTCGAGCCTGGCCGGCGAGGTGCGGCTGGCCGAGGGCCGGCTCGCGGCCGATTAGGGTGGAATTGGGCAGTCTTTCTGGGGCTTTCGCTTCATGATCCGCTCGCAGGCTGCCGGCCGCGGCGGCGGTCGATAGTCCGGCCCCGGATCCATCCCCGTCACGCCCCACATCTCGCACGTGCAGTAGTCGAGGTCGGAGCGCCGCGTCTGCGAGTCGCCAGCACACCCGATCGCGAATGCGGCGATCAACCCAACAATTAGCGTGATCCGATTCATGATCTCATTTGCGATCGAGCACCGCGAGCGTGGTCTCGATCGTGTCGCGCAAGACGGGAGCCGCCGCGCCCCCGCGAGCGAGCACGCCGAGGCCGTGGATCGAGTTGGTCAGGAATCGCGCGAGCGCTTGCAGCTCGCGATCGGGCGCGAGCTCGCCGGCTCGCTGGCCACGCTCGAGCACGGCATGAAACACGCCCTCGACGTCGCGCAGGTGAGCGCTGACCCGCTCGCGCACCTCTTCGTCGCGCTGGCCGAGCTCCAGCGCCGAGTTGGCCATCAGGCACGCGCGGTGCTCGGGCGCCTCGATCACGGCCTGGTTGACCCACTCGAACACCGCCCGAATTCCGGCCAACGCGGTGCTCTGGCCGGCGATCAAGCTGGCGAGCTGGACCTGGACGTTGGCCCGGTAGCGATCGAGCACGGCGAGGAACAGGCGATGCTTGTCACCGAAGGTGTCGTAGAGGCTCTGCCGACTGATGCCCATGAAGTCGAGCAGGTTCGCCATCGAGGTGCCCTCGTAGCCGAACCGCCAGAACAGCTCGACCGCGCGATCGAGGGCGACCTCGGGATCGAACGCCTTGGCGCGCGGCATCGGTGCCTAGCATCGGACCAGCGGCCGACCGCGGTCAAGCGAGGCTCATCCGCGTCGCAGATTTGGGTTTAGCGTGTAGGTGCCGACCCAGCTCGCGCGGGCGAGCGTGTGCTTGGCGATCGCGGCGAGAGCCTCTTGACCGGTGAAGCTGCTTGAGAGTCCGAGCGTGGCCACATCGAGCGCGTAGATCGTGAAGTGATAGTGGTGCACGATCTCGTCATTCCACGGCGGGCACGGTCCGTCGTAGCCACCATAGTCGCCGCGCATGGCCTCGTCGCCTGCGAACCAGCCCGTGTAGTCGTTGATGCCCTGCACACCGCGCGGCGCTGGGCCGGGCGACTTGCCGCGCGGCGTGACGCCGTCGCTGTGCGAGCCCGCGGCGATCTCAGTCACGTCGGGCGGAATGTCGACGAGCACCCAGTGAAAGAAGTCGACGCGCGGCAGATCGGCGGGGACCGTGCGGCCTTCCTGGTTGACGTCGTCGCCGCGCGAGGGGACGTCGGGATCGTGACAGATGAGCGCGAACGACTTCACGCCCGCGGGCGCGCCCGACCAGACCAGGTGCGGATTGCGGTTGGGGGCGAGGGCCACGTGACCCTCGTCGGCCGGGACGCAAAACGCGAACTCGCCGGGGATCGGGCCGTCGTTGGGGAAGGAGTCGCTTCGCAGTTGCATCGCAGCGAGGGTACGGCGTCACGCGAGGCGCGATCAATCGCTCGATGTCGCTTGGCGCAGCTCGCCGCGCAGCTGCATGAGCAACTCACCGAGCCGATTCTTTCCGCTGCCGTCGCCGCCGTCGGCCCAGTAGCTGTCGTTGCGGGTGTGCTCGACGAGCTCGGCGTCGGCGGTGTCCAGCAGTAACCGCTCGAGCTTGGCGTGCTGCGTGAACTTGGCCCGCAGCGCGCGGAGCATGACCTCGTCCTTGACCTGCTCCCAGTCGCTGCGCAGGCCCGGCAGTCGGCGGCCGAGTCGAGCGGCGTCGCCAGGATCCTTGGCCTCGCGGATCCTCCGTTGCGACTCCGGATCGTCGAACTTCTGGGCCTGGAAGTAGTGCTCGGTCGTCGCCCAGCGCTTGCCGTCGAGCTTGATCGGATGCGCGGAGAAGTTCGAGAACTCGCCCCACGGATCATGCTGGCGATAAAAACGAATGACCTCGGCCATGGTCGGCAAAGTGTGGATGATACACCTTGCCGACGCAAGGCCGAGGTCGGCCTAACAGGCGAGCCCGCCGAGATCGCCCATCAGCGCCTTGCGAAACCAGGTCTTGGCGGCCTCGTTGACCGGCTTGGCGACCTGCTTCCACTCGAGCGCGTTGTGTTCGAGCTCGGCCGCACACTCGCGCAGGATGTCGCCGGCGAGCCACTTGAGGTACGGGCCGAGGTTGCGCATCTCGACCGTGAGCCCCTGCTCGCGCAGGTAGTCGAGGCCCTGCGCGAGCCGTGCCTCGGTGACCGAGTAGGCGACGAACGCCTCGACGCTGGCGAGCTGCTCGGGATCCAGCAACGAGCTCTTGCGCTCGGTCTTGGGCTTGCGCGCGGCGACCTGATGGCGGGTGCCCTTGCTCTTGAAGAACAGCTCGCTGTCGCCGAAGTGCTCGCCGATCGGCTGCCAGACCAGCCCTTCGCCGACGCCCTCGACCCCGAAGCGTGCGGCCCACGGGCAGCGGGCATCGATCGCTGCGGTCGCCTCCTCGATCGCGTCGGAGGCGAGCTCGAGCGCGGCCCGGTGACCGAAGTCGAGTTCGACGTTCCACTGCGGGCCGTCGATGATCGAGTAGATGCCGAGGCTCGCGAAGCGCACGCCGAGGCTCGGTAGCTCGAAGTAGTGCTTGTGCTTGTCGTCCTCGCCGCGGGTCGCGACGGCGAACAACACCCACTGCCGCGAGGCCAGCTCGGCCACGCCGACACCCTTCTGCACGCCGGGGCCGATCCACTCGCCGAACAGCGCCAGCGGCTGGTCGGGCTCGAGCCCATTGGCCTCGCGCAGCTCGACTTCGAGCTCGCGCACGACCTCGATGGTGGGCTTGGCGAACGCGAAGCTGGCGAAGCCGAGGTTGTCATCGTCGGGCGTGATCTCGCGGTTGCGAGACTGCGCGCGGAGACCATCGGGGCGGCACACGATCGCGGCGTTGCTGCCATGCAGCTTGACGCGACCGCGATAGGGCACGCGCTCGATGGCGACGCCGGCCTCGCGGCGCGCGTTGACGACTTGCACGACATTGTGCAGCTGACCGATGTGGCTGAATTTGATCATGACCATCCTCCGCGCTCGTGATGCGAGCCCGCTCGAGCTACAACCAATGACGTGGGCTCGCGCCACTGCTACCAATGACGCGGAGTGTGGCCCAAGCCTCGGGTGCTGTCAATGGTAGCCGCGGTCTTCAGTAAGGACGCTCGCCCTTCCAGTTGCCGGGCGGTGCGTAGTTGCAGACCCACATGAACCACTCGCCGCCGCCGAATGGTCCGCCGCCGCTGCACCGCGCGACGCCGCAGCCGATCGTCGTGCTGCCGCGCCAGACCACCTGCGTGTAGTGACCGCACACCTCTCCGGACGCGCAGCGGTTCCGGCGATGATCGAAGTGCTGAGCCTCGTCCGCCCAGCTCGCGACGATCGTCGCGGGCTCGGCCTGATCGGTGCGCGCAGCGAGGTTCTCGCCGTAGTCGCTCTCGCCGTGGCGAAACTCGCAGCGTCGCGCCCACGCGCGTGCGCTCGCGGCCAGCTCCTCGCTCCATTGAACCGGTGGCAGCGCTGGATCGGCGCGCGGCGAGACGCTCGCGCGGGCGCGATCGTGGGCTTCGACGAACGCGGCCGCGAACGGATCCTTGGTCGGCTTGGGCGCGGTCGGCTTGGCGGCTGGCTCGACTGGATCGGCGCGGGTCGTTCGAGCGGGCGAGCTGCTCGAGGCCGAGGTCGGCGTGGACGTGGGCGCACACGCGGTAGCGCAGAGGAGCAGGAGGGAGGTCGGGATGACGGCCCGCGATCGCATCGCATGCAGCCTACTCGGAGGCGGGCTGGCGGGTGACATCCTGTCGTGGTGGTGGTGTTCCGCCCACGTCCGCACCGACCTCGGCCTCGAGCAGCTCGCCCGCTCGAACGATTCGCGCCGATCCAGTCGAGCGAGCCGCCAAGCCGACCGCACCCAAGCCCACCGCTCCCAAGCCGACCAACGATCCGTTCGCGGCCGCGTTCGTCGAAGCCCACGATCGCGCCCGCGCGAGCGTCTCGCCGCGCGCCGATCCAGCGCTGCCAACGGTTCAATGGAGCGAGGAGCTGGCCGCGAGCGCACGCGCGTGGGCGCGACGCTGCGAGTTTCGCCACGGCGAGAGCGACTACGGCGAGAACCTCGCTGCGCGCACCGATCAGGCCGAGCCCGCGACGATCGTCGC
>DATLLB010000498.1:0-2398 GCA_035538075.1 Enhygromyxa sp. | reverse complement strand
TCGTTGCCGAGGTTGGTGAACACGCCGACTCGGACCGGCCACGCGCGCGCAAACCCGAGCCCGAGCACCGCCGACGTCACCTCGATCGCCGCTCGCCGACCACCGCGCTCGTAGAGCGACCGCATCATCGCCAAGAACCCGTCGTGATCCTGCGGCGCGGCTCGGGCCGGTCGCGCGGATGACCACGGTCGACGCGGGCATCGACGACGAGATCGGGCCGCCGCCGCAGGATCACGACGGGTTCTTGGCGATGATGCGGTCGCTCCACGAGCGCGGCGGTCGGCGAGCGGCGATCGAGGTGACGTCGGCGGTGCTCGGGCTCGGGTTTGCGCGCGCGTGGCCGGTCCGAGTCGGCGTGTTCACCAACCTCGGCAACGATCACATGCGCACGCACGGATCGCCGGAGCACTACTTGGCATCGAAGGCGCAGCTGTTCCTGGCGCTACCGGCCGGCGGCGCGGCGGTGCTCAACGCGGGCGATCCGAACGCGGCGTTGATCGCCGAGGTGCTGCCGCGCGAGGTTCGAGCGCTGTGGTTCGCAGGTCCGGGCGCAGCCGAGGATCGTGCGGTCGATCTACGAGTGCGCTCGGCCGTGGCCAGCTGGGATGGGCTCGCGCTCGAGCTCGAGACCCACGAGCAACTGGGCCCGATGCCGACGCGGCTGCGGCTCCGCACGGCCGCGCCGTTTCAGGCCAGCAACGCCGCCGCTGCCCTGCTCGCCTGCGTCGCGCTCGGGGTGCCGGGCGTGGATGCGGCGGCCGGGATCGAGGCTTGCCCTGCGCCGCCCGGACGCTTCGAGCGGGTGACGGTCGCGGGTGTGATCGGGCCGCGGGTGATCGTCGACTATGCCCACACGCCCGAGGCCCTGCGCGCCGCGTTGGCGAGCGCGCGCGCGCTGTGTGAGGGCCGAGTGATCCTCGTGCTCGGGGCCGGTGGTGATGGCGATCGCAGCAAACGTCCTGCGCTCGGTCAGGCTGCGAGCGCGGCGGACGAGGTGATCCTGACCAGCGACAACCCGCGCGGCGAAGATCCGGCTGCGATCGCGGAGGACATCGCGGCAGGGCTCGCGAGCGCGCTGCCCAGGGTGGTCGAGCTCGACCGCGATCGAGCGATAGCTACCGCGATCGATCGGGCGCGCGTCGACGATCTCGTGCTGATCGCCGGCAAGGGGCACGAGCGAGTCCAGGCGATCGCAGGCGAGCTGCGGCCCTTCTGCGACCAGGACAGCGCCCGCGCGGCGCTCGAGCGGCGCCGTCGAGCCGGCGATCCGGCACAATCCACGTAGGAGGAGCGATGGCCAAGGCCCAAGCCAAGTCCGAGTTCGGCGGGTTCGATCCCGAGATGGTCCAGTTCTTCGGCGAGCTCGCGCTCAACAACGATCGCGAGTGGTTCGAAGCCAACAAGAAACGCTACGAGCGAGTGGTCCGCGAGCCGGCGCTCGCGTTCATTCGTGCGATGGCGCCGAGGCTGAGCAAGCTCAGCAAGCACGTGCTGGCGATCGACAAGAAGGTCGGCGGCTCGCTGATGCGGCCCTATCGCGACACCCGCTTCGCGACCGACAAGACCCCGTACAAGACCAACCTCGGCGTCCAGTTCCGCCACGCGGCCGGCAAGGACGTGCACGCGCCGGGCTTGTACTTCCACGTCGACCCCGACGGCGTGTTCCTGGCCGCGGGCACCTGGCACCCCGAACCCGACGCGCTCGCGGCCATTCGCACGCGCATCGCCGAGCAACCCAAGGCGTGGGTCAAGGCACGTGACGACGCGGGGTTCAAGAAGGTCTTCGAGCTGGCCGGCGAGAGCCTGAGTCGGCCGCCACGGGGGTTCGACAAGGACCACCCGCAGATCGAGGATCTCAAGCGCAAGGATCACATCGCCGTCTGCAACCTCGCGCACGCGGATCTCTACGGGCCCAAGGTGGTCGAGCGCATGGCCGAGCGCTTCGCCGCGAGCAAGCCCTACATGAAGTTCCTCTGCGCTGCGATCGGCGTGCCATTTTGAAGCGCGTCGAACTCGGTCGGACAGTGGGCGCAGTGGACCGTCACCTCCGCGCCGTGCTCCCGCACCAGCTCGCGTAGGCGAGCCTGGTTGGCGAGCCGCTGGCGGTTGTCGATCGCGACCATCCGCTGAAACAGCGCGAGCCCGGGCGTGCAGCGGTGCGGCTCGTCGAGCTCCCCGTGGAAGAAGTACGCATCCCCGGCGTGCAGCAGCCAGCCCTGCTCGGTCCGCACCGCGACGCCGCAGTGGCCTCGCGTGTGGCCCTGCAGAGGGATCAGCAAGATGTCCTCGCTACGATCGATCGCGCGCACGCCCGCGAAGCCAAACCAGGGCTCGCCTTGCTCCGATCGCAGATCCCAGCGCGGCTCGTGGGCGAAGTGGACCCGGCGGTAGCGCTCGC
>DATLLB010000497.1:0-6030 GCA_035538075.1 Enhygromyxa sp. | reverse complement strand
CGCGGGCGTACGCGACGGGTCTACGTGCACGGCGAGCGTCGCTTCGCGCGAGACGACCTGGCCGAGCGCGCGACGGATCGCAAGGCCGCCCTGCTGCTGCCCGGCGCGCCCATACCCGCGCGCGCCGGGCAGCAGCAGGGCGGCCTT
Organism: Enhygromyxa sp.; assembly: GCA_035538075.1. GTDB lineage: Bacteria > Myxococcota_A > Polyangia > Nannocystales > Nannocystaceae > Plesiocystis. The sequence continues at coordinate 5,883 of DATLLB010000497.1, read as the reverse complement.
GCGATCCGTCGCGCGCTCGGCCAGGTCGTCTCGCGCGAAGCGACGCTCGCCGTGCACGTAGACCCGTCGCGTACGCCCGCGTGCGTCGGGCGTGTCGGTCTCGCTGCTGAGCAGAGTGGTCGGCGCGTTCCAGTCGAAGTCGCGGCGCAGCACGGCCGTGCTGGTCAACCGTCGTCGCCACTCGATCGCCTGGACCGACTCGGTGTCGGCCTCGTCGGGGTTGTGGATGATGATCGGGAACACGTCGGTGTCGTCGACGTTGCGCGCCGACTGCAGCTGATCCGGCGCGTCGATCAAGCGCAGCAGCTCCTTGCCGGCGTCGGCCGAGTGCTCGAACACGTAGCTGATGCCCTCCTCCTCGAGCAGGCGCGAGACGAACGCGAGGTTCGACTCGCGGTACTGCACGCAGTACTCCCGCGCGGAGCTGCCACGCGCGCCCGAGCCGGAATCGTAGGTGCGCTCGTAGACGCCGAGCTCGGTCTTCAAGATCTGCTCGACAATGTCGAGCACGCTCATGTCCTGGAACATGCGCGTGTGAACCTGTTGATCGAGCAGCGCGAACGCGGGGCTCACGGTCAGGCGCAGCATCAAGAACCCGCCCGAGACGCCGAGCCAGTCGATCGCCGTGATGACGCCGAACACCGGGCGCTCGGTCTCGCCGCGGACCAAGTTGATCTGTGCGTCGTGACCGAGCAGATCCTCGAACGCGAAGTCGGCGTCGTTGGTGACCACGTCGAGGCTGATGCCGTAGGGCTCGGAGACCGCCTCGGTCATGCGGAAGCGATGCACGCGAAGGTCGGCCGGCAACGTGCCTGTCGCGCTCTCTAATTCGAATCCGATCGTCGGAAGCTGCTCCGGCATCGCGGCGATGATGGCACACTCGCTCTAGGTTACGCTGACGACATGGCGGAGTCCGAGCAGATCGGGGTTGAGCCGTGGAAACTGCGACGCCGACAGCTTCGTCGGCGTGTTGCGCTGGGCTTCACGCTCGTGCTGCTGGGGGCGTTGCTGGGCGCGTGGCTCGACGCTCGCGTGGCGCTCGGGGCCAAGCCCAAGGGTGAGCGACGAGCGAGGATCGAGGCTTCGCCGCAGTGGAACGGCGAGCGCTTCGTCGACACGCTGCCGCGGATCGACCCGCCGATGTGGGAGACGACCAAGCGCTGGGTGAAGGGCGTCGAGTTCTCCGTGCCCGAGCAGCCGGTCGAGGTCGTGACCCGCAGCCGCGACGACTTCGCAACCGCGCACGAGCTCCGCGTGACTTGGTTCGGCCACTCGTCGAGCTTGGTCGAGCTCGATGGCCATCGCGTGCTGCTCGATCCGGTCTGGGGTGATCGTTGCTCGCCGTTCAGCTTCGCGGGACCCGAGCGCTGGTATCCGCCGATCATCCCGCTCGACGAGCTGCCCGATCCCGACGCGGTCGTGATCTCGCACGACCACTACGATCACCTCGATCATCCGACCATCGTCGCGCTGGCCGAGCGCGGCACGCTGTTCGTGGTCCCGCTCGGCGTCGGCGCTCACCTCGAGCGCTGGGGCGTGAGCGCCGAGCAACTGGTCGAGCTGGATTGGTGGGAGGAGACGCGGGTCGGCTCGTTGCGCGTGGTTGCGACGCCGGCTCGCCACTTCTCCGGGCGGGGGCCCGGCCAGGCCGATCAGACACTGTGGGCTGGGTGGGCGCTGATCGGCAGCCGTCGTGTGTTCTTCTCCGGCGACACGGCGATGTTTCCGGGCTTCGCGGAGATCGGCGAGCGGCTCGGGCCCTTCGACGTCACGCTGCTCGAGGTCGGCGCCTACGATCAGTCGTGGGCAGATGTGCACCTCGGTCCCGAGCAAGCGATCGAGGCGCATCGCATGGTCCGCGGTGACCTGCTGATCCCCGTGCACTGGGGCTTGTTCGATCTCGCGCTGCACTCGTGGACCGAGCCGATCGAGCGCACGTTGGTCGCGGCCGATGCGGCCGGTGTTCGCGTTGCGAGCCCGCGCCCTGGCGAGAGCGTGATGGCTGACCGTGCGACGCGCGAGCGCTGGTGGCCCGACGTGCCGTGGAAGACCGCCGACGAAGCGCCGGTCGTGTCCTCCGGGCTTCGTTGAGGCCTCGTTGATCAGGGGATCAATCCCGATTGCGCTTGGATCCCACGCGAGCGCGGGCGTACGATGGCGAGCGGGTGGCAAACGTGGCTGAGCAGACGCTGTACGAACGACTCGGGGGCGAGGACGCGATCGTAGCGACCGTGGGCATGTTCTACGACCGCATCATGGGCGACGAATCGCTCGCGCCGTTCTTCGCCGACCTCGACATGGACAAGCAGATCACCAAGCAGATCGCGTTCATGACGATGGCCTTCGGCGGACCGCACAGCTACGACGGCAAGGATCTCCGCACGGCACACTCACGGCTGGTCGCGCGCGGGCTTGGTGAGGAGCACTTCGCCGCGGTCGCCGGGCACCTGCACGCGACGTTGACGACCCTCTCGGTCCCCGCCGAGCTCATCGAACGAGTGATGTCGATCGTCGGGTCGACCAAGCGCGAGGTGCTGAGCCAATGATCGCCAGCGACCAGGGCTCGAAGCCTGCGTTCCTCGAGCAGCCGACCTTCGACGAGGTCGTGTTCGGCGAGGGCGAGGAGCAGCAGCGCTACGGCTTTCACGAGTTTCGCGAGCTGCCGCTGCGTCGCCGCGTGCAGCTGCTGCTCAGCAAGCCGCCGCGGTTTTTTCTGAACGGGGTGCAGATCTCCCGCACCGACGCGATGCGCTTTCAGGGCTGAGCCGCGTCGCTCACTCGACCGCAGGCTCGGTCGCCGGTACAACCTCGGGCTCGGGCTTGGGCGGCGGCTCGGGCCGGGTCGTGAACACGCTGACCGGACGGCCGCGCATCAGCGAGCCCTCTTGGCCGATGCGCTCGAAGCCGACGCGCACGTAGAGCAGCTCGCCAGTGCCGAGCTTGCCCACGCGTCCGCGCAGACGAATGGTCAAGAAGGTGTCCTCGGGGTTGTCGAGGAACCGCTCCTTGGGCTTGATCTTCTTGTCCTTGACCGGCTCGACGCCCGCGGCCACCAGAAAGTCGGGGAACGAGGCGATGCGCCGCTGTCCGTGGCGCTCGAAGCTGGCCTGCTCGCGGATCGGGCCCTCGACGTGGACGACCTCGGGATCGACGAGGCCCTTCTCGAGTGCGGCGCCGGAGATCTCGACGTAGAGGCCGGTCTCGGCCGGGCCGCCGACGCTGACGGCGTTGAGCACGATCTCGAAGTCCTCGTTGATCACGAACTGCCAGGCCTCGTTGGGCTGGTTGGGATCGAGATCGAGGCGAGGCGCCTGCGTGATGATGCGCGAGCGAGTGTCGACCGGCTTGCCGTCGGCGCCGGTCGGCTCCTCGGGGACCTCGATCGCCGCCTCGACGATCGGGGCCTCGTGGGCCGTGCCGGGGGTCGGGACGCCGTCGAGGCCGAGCTCGCGCAAGCTCCAGCCGCCGCTGCCGAGCTTGCCTTCGATGGCCTTGTCGGCGAGCGCGAGCAGGAAGCTCGAGCCGTCGGCCGCGGCGCGCAGGCGGACCTGCGAGGGCGGCAGCTCGAGGTCGAGCTCGGCTTGGGTGGCGAGGTCGAGGCCGAGGATCGCGAGCTTGCGATTCTCGATTAATGCAAACACCCGATCGCCGGCGTGGGTCATCGGACCGATCGCGGTGGCCTCGAGCTTGCGGTGGTGGAGCAGCTTGCCGGCGTCGTCGAACTCGGCGATCACCGCCTCGCCGTCGGGCTTGCAGGTCGCGACCAGCATGCCCTTGGCGGTGATGGTCGCGGCCACGGTGGTGCCCTTGTCCTTGGGCGTGCGCAGGACCGCGTTGAAGCCGGTCGGCAGCGCGTTTGGACTGGGCCGACGCAGCACGCCGACCACCGCGCTGTCGATGTCGTAGACGGCGTAGCCGTGCGGGTTGGCGTCGATCAGCAGGAGCTCGGGCGCGATCGTCCAGCGAGTCTTGCGGCTCCACGGCGCTCGCTCCCAGAGCAGCCCGTCGGGCCAGTCGACCTTGTTGGGGCGCTCGGCCTCGAACTCGTGCTCCCACTTCGCCTTGGGATCGGCCGGCGGCACGCCGAGCACGATCGAGGTCATGGCGCGGGCCTTGGTGCCGGTCACGTACGCCGCGAACACGCGCGGGCCATCGCCGGGCGCGAGATCGCTGATGTCCCACGGGAACTTGTTGATCGGGCCGCCGGCCTCGAGCGCGGCGCGGACCAGCTTGCGCTCGGCGTCGATCGTGTACGCGACCTTGCCGTCGGCGGTGACCGCCAGCGGGTGGGTGCGAGCGACCGCGCCCTTGCCCTTCTTCGGCGGGCCGCCGAGCGGACCGCCAAGCTGTGCGCTCGAGAGGATCAGCTCCGCTCGGTCGCCACGATGCACGCTGAGCCCGGTCGGGCCGACAAACACGTGCAGCTTGCCGTTGGTCCAGGCGCTCATGATCGCCGACTCCTGTGGGCCTCGAGCGTGCGGTTGACTGCGAGCATGGTCGTAGCGAGCAGGCGGGCTGCTGGCCCTTTCTACCATGGTCGTAGTCGCGCGGGTTAAGCCACGGACGGCTCAGGCTTCCACGTCGACGTCGTCCATCTCCAGCTCCTCGAGCTCGCCAGCGAGGTCGAGATCGACGTCGTCGAGGTCGTCGAACAGCTCGCCGTCCTCGAGCTCCGGCTCGTCGATGGGGGCTTGTTCGTGGGCCCGCTCGCCGCGCCCGCTGGGCTCGGCGGTGGCGGTCTCGAGCTCGAGGTCGACGGCCTCGTCGAGCGCCTCGAGCTCCTCGAAGCCGTCCGGTTCGGCGGCCGGAATTGGGACCGGAATTGGAGTGGCGACCGGTGTCGGCTCGGCCGCGCGGGGCTCGGGCACGGCGACCGGGCTGCTCGGGACGACCGCGGGCGCAGTGACGGCGATCGCGGGCGTACTCTCGGTCCGGCGCGCGGCCAACATCGGAGCGCTCGACTCTCGCGTCGCGGCGTCCTTGGCCACCGCGAGGCGGATGCGCGAGGTGTCGGCACGGATGCGCCGACGCGGGACGCCCGACTCGGCGTCGCTCGCCGGATTTCGGCGGCCGAGCTCGACGTCGATCGGTGGCGCAGGCAGCCGCTCGCTCGGCGTGCTGTCGCCGGCGACCACGAAGCCGAGCCGCCGACGCGCGTCTGCATGCGCGCCGCTGACCGCAAAGCCGATCAACGCGACGAGGTCGGGATGTTGCGCGATGCGTGCGGTCGGGTTTTCGTCGGCGAACACGTCGACGTCAGCGAGCACGCGTAGGGCCGCCCGCAGATCGCCGCACACCAGCAGGCCCACGCGATCGGCCGCGCGGCGGATCCACGTGCGGAACGCTCGGCTGTCGAACGGCTCCGCCTCGTGATCCTTCAGCAGCGTGCCGATCTGCCGGGCCACGCGGATCGGCAGCTTGCGTCCGAGCTCGTGGCCGAGCTTGCCGACGGGATCGTCGACGTTGCGGGCGGCTTGCTTGCGCTGGGCGTGACGCGGGTGGAAGGCCAGCAGCATCGCCGAGGTCAGGATCGCAAAGCCGGCGCGGGTCTGGCCGGCGACCATTACGACCTCGGGCCGGGTCAGGTACACGCCGCGCGCGAGCGCAAACTCGAGCGCGGGCCGATCGTCGTCGCCGGCCGAGCGGGCTCGTGCGCCGGCGAGCAGGATCGGCGGGAGCTGGCAGTGCGGCTCGGCCCACGCGAGCGCAGGGTGGGGGTCGATCGGCTCGCGCGAGTCGAAGGTGGGATCGGCGACGAGCACGACCTTGGTCTGGCCCATCCGACGCAGCACGTCGCGCCACGCCTGCGCCAGCGCACCGTCGCCGACCGGCGAGACCCGGGCCTTGGCGTCGAACTCGAGCTTGTCGAAGTGCTCGGCGATC
>DATLLB010000496.1:0-2645 GCA_035538075.1 Enhygromyxa sp. | reverse complement strand
GCTCGCGCGTGCGCTGCTCGAGGTCGGCGGCAAGGGCCAAGCGCTCGCGCACCTCGAGCGGTTCTGCCACGAGGTCGAGCGGCTGCCGGCGAGCGAGCGGAACGCCGACTTGAAGGCCCGCAAGCGGCACGTCGAGCGCGTCATGAAGCTGCTCCGGCAAGAGCTGGGCTAATTCAGCCCCCCGCGGCCGCCTCAGTGGGAGCCGCGGGCGGCCGCTTCGCGGCCGTTCGCTCGCTTTGCGAGCGAAGCGGATCAGTTCGCGGCTTTTGACCGCACGTGGTGCCCCCCGTTGGGGGGCTATTGGCACCCCCGGCCTGTCCCGCGGCAGTTCGGTGTGAGCCGGGGGCCTGCTATAAATTGGCCGGCCGGCGACGGCCTTCGTCAAGATCAAGCCATGCGCCGGTTCCACGAGACGGTCTTCGGGATCTACTTCGACGACCTGGATCCCTTCAGCATCCTCCACAACGCCCGCTACCTGCTGCTGTTCGAGCGCGCGCTCGGGGCCTTCTGGATGGACGTCGGCTGGGGTGCCTTTCAGGACTCGGAGCGGCCGGAGCAATTTCACCTCGTGCGCCAGAACTCGATCGAGTACCTGTCGCCGGTCCGCGGGGTCGGCAAGGTGCGGGTGCGCGTGGGGGTCGATCGGGCGGACTTCGTTGAATTTCTGGTTTCGGATGCTGCCGCTCGACCGCGACCTCGACCACGCCCGCGGCACCAGGACGGTGGTGCACGTGGACAACAACACGCTCGAGGCCCGGCCGTGGAGCGATGAATTTCGCAACGCCATGCGCGAGTGGATTGACCCGCCGGGCAAATCGGCGTGATCGCAGCGTCGCGAGTTGCCACAGGAGTCGCACGCACGAGGCGGTACGCTCGGGCCATGAACAAGCTGCTGCGGAACGGCCTTCTGGTCGCGCTCGGCTGCTCGCTGCTCGGCTGCGATCCGCCCGAGCGCAGCGACGAGGGCCAGTACTGGCTGCAGGTTGGTCTCGAGGATCAGCTCGGGCTCGACAGCCATCGCGTGCTGGTCGGGACCGAGTTCGAGCTGTCCATCGACGGCGTCATCGCGAGCGAGGTCGAGCCGGACCGCCTGGACTGCATTGCGAGCTCGGCCAGCGGATCGCTGATCGAGAGCGGCCAACCATCGACGTATCGAGTCGAGAGCGCAGGCCCGGGCGCGGTCGAGTTCGCGGCGCCGATCGACTCGTGCCCGGCCACCGACGACGTGCTGTCCGAGCTCGGCGTCGATCGCTGGTCGATGCGCGGCGTCGAGGCCAGCTCGGCGATCGGAAAGTGGATCGGTGAGGCCGACGCGATCGTGCTGGCTTACGACATGCACCCCGGGCCGGCCGGCGCGTTCCCGGACGCGATCGGCCGTCCGCTCGACGAGGCTCGGATCGCCGCGGGATCGCTGGCGATGCTGCGCCCCGTCCTGATCGACGCCAGCGCGGGCGAGCGCTCCGAGATCCGCTGGCACGACCCGCTAGGGTTCATCACCGTCCCTGCGCACTATCAGGAGCTCGCGACCCACGTCGGCCCGGACGGGGCGCTCGAGCAGCAGTCGTACTTGAGCGGGAGCCTGCCCGCGGGCGTGTCGATCGATCCGACCGTCACGATCCTCGGCCACGAATTCCAGCTGCCCTCGGTCGCGGGCGTGCCGACGCAGGAGATCCTCAGCCTCGAGCTGGTCCCGATCTACTTTCCCAGCGAGGAGGACGAGCGCGAGTGGGCGTTGCCGGCCGGAGTGGTTGCGATCGCCCGCGACGGCGAGGGCCGCCGCATCCTCGCGCCGCCGATCGAGTGGTCGATCACCCGCGGACGTCTGGCCTCCGCCAGCGAGAACTTCGGGAGCGAGGTGCTCGAGCTCGCCGACTGCCGCGACGAGCCCAAGCGACCGCGCTGGCGTGGGGCGACCGTCGAGGCGCGGCTCGACGACATCGTCGCCAGCGTCGACCTCGAGTGGGTCGCGCTGCCGACCGACCAGATCGATCCGACCACCGAGCAGTGCAACGGCTCGGCCTGCGATTGCTCGAGCACCGCATCGCCGCGCGACTCGGTGCTCGCCATGCTCGCGCTGCTCGGCCTCGGCGGGCTGCTGCGACGGCGTCACTCGAGCTGGCGCAGCGCCGCTTCGACCGATCCCAAGTAGCCGCCGCCAAACAGCACCACGTGCACGAGCAGCGGGTAGAGCTGATGGAGGTGCACGCGTCGCTGCCAATCGGGCGCGAGCGGCCACGCTTCTGCATAGGCGGCGAAGGTCCGCGGCGAGAAGCCGCCGAACAGGCGCATCATCGCGAGGTCGATCTCGCGGTGTCCGGTGTAGACGGCCGGATCGATCAACACGGGGCGGCCGGTTGCGTCGCGGTGGAGGTTGCCGCTCCATAGATCGCCATGCAGTCGCGCTGGCGGCTCGGGCGGGCCGCAGAGCTCGGGCAGTCGTGCGTACAGTCGATCGAAGCGGTGACGCAGGGCGCTCGAGATCAGCGAGCCTGCACCGCAGCGGGGCTGGCCTGCAGTTCGGCCTCGAGCGCGACAACTACATCGGCAGCGTGCCGCAGGTGAACGAAGCCCGGCCCGACTGGCCGAGCTTCTACCGGGACTGTCGGCTCGCGCCGATGCTCGCGCGCGCGGGCACGCTGATCTCG
>DATLLB010000495.1:0-5284 GCA_035538075.1 Enhygromyxa sp. | reverse complement strand
TCGACGATCTCGGCCGGTCGCGCTTGCTCGTCGAACACGCCGAGCTCGTCGGACGATCGGCTACCGCTCGCGGAGCCGCTGCCGTAGCCGTAGCCGCTCGCAGCTGCGCCCACCATTCCGCCCAGGACACGGGGCACGCCGCCCTCCACACCCTCGGGCACGCCTCCCTCCACACCTCCGCTCTGAACGGCGGTGTCTTTCTCCGCGCCCCAATCGTCGGCGAAGCCGTCGCTCGCCATCATCTTCTTGTGCTTGTCCGAGCTCCTCATCGCCGGCCGCACATCCGCGCGCGCGACCACCAAGTCCTCACCGCTTCGACGCAGCACGTCGATGCCCTGCTCGCCGACCACCAGGATGTCGGCCAACGCGTTGCGGTCGATGCCGAACCGGCGATAGTCGGCCTCGGTCTCCAGCACCAAAAGCCCGGTCAGCGGGCTGAGCACGCGCGAGCGCACCGACTGCTCGACGATGTCGGCGCGGATCGACGCAGCCTGCTCGGGCGCGACGTCAGCGAGCAGCTCGGCCTCGAGCGCGGCGATCGTCGCTCGCGCCTGCGCGCGCTCGACCAGCGGCGCGGGAGCCAACGACATCGGCACCAGCGTCGACGCGCCGTCGAACGTGACGCGCACGGTCGAGCTCGCGTCATGCCCGAGCTGGGCGTAGATCAGCACCGCTTCGCCCGGTTGCACGCCATCGAGCCGCTGCGGCCACACCCAGCTCGCATCGTCGACCTCGACCGTGACGCCCGAGCGCGTGGCCGTACCGAGCCGCGCAACCAGCTCGGGCAGCGGCGTGGACCCACGCAGCACCAAGCCATGCTCGGGCAGATCAGCGCGAGCGAGGCTCGTGAGCGCGGTTTGATCGGCCGAGTTGCCGTCGACGATCACGTCGAGCCGCCGCAGCCCCGCGGCCTCGAGCGCGTCGAGCCGAGGCCCGAGCGCCGCGAATTCTTCACCCGTGGTCAGCATGCCGTCGGAGACCAGGATCAGTCGCTCGGGCGCGCCACCATCCCGCGAGACGGTGTCGAGCGCCACGTCGAACGCGGAGGCACCCAGCGGACCTCGCTCGCGCAGCTTGGTCTCGGACGGCTCGCCAAAGTCGATCGCCTCGCCCAGGTACACGCGCTCGGCGGTCTGATCGAACGCGATCACCTCGACCTCGAGCCCCGGATGCGCAGAGCCGAGCGCACGCACGAGCTCACCCAGCCGCGCGACCTGTCCATCGAAGTCGTTGGCTCGCGAGGCGCTGGTGTCGAACAAGATCGCCGCGCGCCCGATCGGCTGTGCCGGCGCAGCGTCGAGCGGCGGGACCACCGAGGCGATCACCATCGCTCCGCTGCGAACTCCATGGGCCGCGCGCACGTCGATGTCGTGGACCTCGATGTCCCCGCGCGGCGCCTGATCGCGCTCGTGCACCTCGAGCAGCTGGTTGTCCGACGCCTGCTCCACGCGAACCTCGACGTCGAGCTGGTTCACGCGCGGCAGCCCACACAGCGGCAGACGGTAGGGCTCGCGGCCGACGAGCTCCTGCGAGTACGAGACGATCAGCTGCTTGTCGCCGTTCGCCGGGATCGGGAACACCCGCGCGCTGTAGACATTGCCAGCCTCGCGCTCCATCAACGCGGGGTCTTGCTTGCGGTGGAGAAAATCTTCGTAGGCGATCCGTGCGGCCTGCAGCTCGACGACCTCGCCCTCTTGCCAGCGCCCGTCGATGTTCATGGCCAAGCGACTGATGGCCGCGTCCTCGGGCAAGGTCACCGCGAAGCGCCCCTCGATCTGTCGGTCCTCGGGGTTGTGAAACGAGAGGTGCAGCTCGGTGAAGGCCAGCGGTCCATGGATCACTGCCTCGGCCGCGAAGTGGGTCAGCAGCAGCCCGCTGCCATCGCTGGCCGTCAGCGAGACGGGGGCTAGATCACAGCGAGCCTCGGTCCAACGCAGCTCCGGCTCCGAGTCCACGATCACCTGCGTGATCTTGGGAGGCTGAGCCTCGCCGGGTTCGATTTCGACCGGATCGAGGCGGGGCTCCGCTTCGCGCTCCGGTTGGGGTTCGCCGTGGGTGGTACACCCCACGACAGCGATCAGACACAGGACTCGGCTCGCCTGGTGCATGTTTTGGTCCCAACGGACAGACGACAGCCCGCGTTGCAGTGGGTTTTGTGATCGTGATCGCCCTCGCTCGAATTTCTGATCGAAGGCCACGATCTATTTGCCTAAAGTCGACGTAACCGTCTACTGCGTGCATCTCTTCAGTTGCACCTCATCAGGCATCCCATGATCAAACCAAAAGAAATTATCAAGCTCGGACTGGGGGTCGGCTTGTTCGCGACCGCTCTGCTCGGCGGGCACGTGTTCGCGGCCGACCACGCGGAGGCCCCGGGAACCATGGCCGACGCACCCGCGGACATCTCCGACTTCTACGTGTGGAACACGGAGGGCGGCACCATCGTCGCGGTCGTGAACTTCGCGGGCCTCGCCGAGGCCGGCAGCGAGCCGGTCTACGACCCCGAAGTGCTGTACGGCATCCACATCGACAACACCGGCGACAACATGCCGGACATCGACATCTGGGCGCGCTTTGGTCAGAACATGGCCGGCGAGTGGGGTCTGCAGGTCGTCAACCTGCCGGGCGCCGACGCGGTGCCCGATCCCGAGATCTGCGGCACGGCGGCGGGCCACTGCGGTCTGGTCGAGACCGAGATCGACACCGGCGCGGGCACCCGCATCTGGGCTGGTCCACGCGAGGATCCGTTCTTCTTCGACCTCGAAGGCTATCAGGCGACCCTCGACAGCGGAAACCTGATGTTCAACCCCGACAACGACACCTTCGCGGGTCTCAACGTGACCTCGATCGTGGTCGAGATGGACGCCGCCGCGGCTGCGGCCGAAGCTGAAACCATCAAACTGTGGGCGACGACCTCGCGTCTGTAGGAGCACGAACATGAAGTTGAACACAATTTTGATGTTGAGCGTGCTCGGGCTTCCGCTCGCGATCGCTGGCTGCAACGACGACGCGCCCGCCGGAGAAGAGCGTGGCACCGAGACCGGTGATGGCGACGGTGATGGCGACGGCGACGGTGATGGCGACGGTGATGGCGATGGCGACGGTGATGGTGATGGCGACGGTGATGGTGATGGCGATGGCGACGGTGACGGTGATGGCGACGGTGATCCGCTGCCCGATCCCTTCGTCTTCGCCGATAACGATGCCAGCGAGTACACCCGCGTGGATCGCATGGGCATGCCGGCGATCGCGACCGCGGTGATCACCTCGAAGGACGAATACAACCAGGCGAACCCGGTCGACGACGCGAACGGTGACTTCATCGCGGAGATCACCGCCAACCTGCAGGCGCTCCACTTGGCGCTCGACGCCGACGACCTGCCCGGCGCGGGCTTGGTCCCCTGTGCGGTCGCCACCTGCCTCACGCAGGCCGGACCGCTGGTCATCCCCGACACGCTCACGCTCACCATCGGTGACACGAGCGGGTTCCCGAACGGTCGGCAGCTCGCCGATCCGGTCATCGACGTGACCCTCGCGGTCGTGCTGCTCGACCTGGCGGTCCCGGGCCAGACGGCGACAACGCTCGCCGAGGTGCCGATCAACCCCCCGGCGAACGACGTGGAATTCCTGACCGAGTTCCCCTGGCTCGCGCCGCCGAACTGACGCCACTCATGCCGTGGTGACGGGGCCTGACCGGGTCTCGTCACCGCGGCGACGACTTCTCGCTCTTTGTAATCACCATGCGAAAAATTTCCGTAGTCCTCGTCTGCCTGCTCGGTGCGTGTAACAGCGAGCCAACTGGCGAACAGCCGCCGCCGCTGGTCGAGCCGGAGCCCGGCCTGCAGTTCCCGCGTGACGCGACCGCGTTCGAGGCGGAGCTCGCCGCGATCGACGAAGAGATCGCCAAGGCTGAAGACCGCGCGACCGAGCAGACCGGCTCGTGGCTGGTGCTCGAGAAGATCGCGGGCCTGTGGATGCGACGCGCCCGACTGAGCGGCGACTACGACGACTACGCCAAGGCCGAGGACGCGCTCGCACGCGCGTTCGAGCGCGCGCCCGAGGGCTCGGGTCCGATGCTGAGCCGCGCGGCCTTGAACTTCACGCTGCACCGCGTCGACGCGGTCTCGCCCGATCTCGACGCGGTCGCAAACAGGATCCTGCTCGACGACATCACCCACGCGGTGGTCGAGAGCATGCGCGGCGACGTGGCCTTCGCCCGCGGTCAGTACCCCGAGGCGCTCACCCACTACGAAGCCGCGCTCGCGCTCCATCGCACGCCGAACGTCCTGTCCAAGCTCGCGCTCTGGCGCTGGCGCATGGGCGAGTTCGATCAGGCCGAGGCGCTGTACCTCGAGGCCGAAGAGATGTTGGTCGGCGCGTCGCTCGAGCCCCGCGCGTGGACGGATCTCCAGCTCGGGATCATGGACCTCGAGCGCGGGCGCTACGAGGACGCGTTCAACCACTACCGCGCGGGCGCGGAGGATCTCGGTGGTTGGTGGCTGATCGAGGAGCACATCGCCGAGATCGCCGTGCTGCTCGGCATGCCCAAGTTCGCGCTCGCGCTCTACGACGACATCATCGCGCGCACGGGCAAGCCCGAGTTCATCGACGCCAAGGCCAGCCTGCTGCTCGCGAGCGGTGACAACGAAGGCGCCGCGGAGCTGATCGAGCAAGCCACCGCGCGCTATGAGGCCGAGCTGGCGCGCTTCCCCGAGGCCAGCTACGGGCACGCGCTCGATCACTACCTCGAGTTTGGCCCGCCCGAGCGCGCGCTCGAGCTGGCCGAGGCCAACCACACCCTGCGCCCCAACGTCGAGGCCAAGCTCGGCCTCGCCGAGGCGCGGCTCGGGGTCGGTGACGTCGCGGGTGCCAAGACGATCGTCGACGAGGCGCTCGCGACCGACTACGTCTCGGCCGATCTCTTCTGGATCGCCTCGCAGGTCTACGAAGCGCACGGCGACCAAGAGCAGGCCGCCTCGCTGCGCGAGCAGGCGCTGGCCCTCAACCCGCGCCTCTAGTCTTGATGGCGGGGCTCCGCAGCCCCGCCCCCGCGCCGGGCGGACCCTGCCTGGGGGCTCCAGCGAACTTCAACGGTTTCGCGTACTTGGCCGTTCGGAGCCTCCCAGCGCCGTGTTCCGGCTCGTCTTCTGTCCCGTCTGGTGGCGGCCAGTTTCGGCCGGTTCCGCAGAGTTGGGGCAGCATGGGGGCAGCAGCCGGAGACCAGCCGGGCGATCAGCATCGACGGAGGCGAGGACGCCGAGTCAGACTCGGCGATGAGCGGGGG
>DATLLB010000494.1:0-13016 GCA_035538075.1 Enhygromyxa sp. | reverse complement strand
GGGCTGTACGGTGCCGAAGCCGAGCAGGTGCTGGGCCTCGACGCGCGGCCGATCCAGCCCGGCTTTCGCTGCGTCGTCGGCGAGGTGCGCTGGGCCGTCGAGCGCGAGGGCGCGGCGAACTTGGAGGATCTGATCTATCGGCGCATGCGGCTGCCGCTCTACGATCTCGATCCTCGCGCGACGATCGAGCCGCTCGCGGACCAGCTCGGGCAGGTGCTCGCGTGGGACGATGCCCGCAAGCGCGACGAGATCGCCCACATGCGCGCGCGGCTCGACGACGATCTCGCGTTTCAGCTCAGCCAGTGAACCCCGCCCGCTCGATGCCGAGCTTGCGCATCTTGCTCTGGAGCGTGCTTGGCTTCAGACCGAGCAGTGCGGCGGCTCCGCCTGCGCCGTAGATCCTGCCGTGGGTCTGCGCGAGGGCGGCGGAGATGCAGCGGGACAGTGCGACGTCGATCGTCTCCACCGAGATATCGGTGGACTCATGGGCCCGTGGAGGCACCGGTATCTCGGTTGTCTTCGGGCTGGACGCGAGCACCGGTTTTTCTACACCGACCGAGCGGTGCCGTGCTCGTCGGCTCCGCGTTGCCGTCGCGAGCAGCTGGCCCAATCGCAAACACTGGAGCGCCAGCACATCCACCAACATCTCGGTGCTCTCTCGCTCGCCCAGCTCCACCGAAATATCGGTCTCGAACGCGATCGCCAGCAAGCCCGCGCGACCAACCGGGAGCTTGAGCTTGACCGCAATCGGCGCGATCGCCACTCGCGCGAGATCGTCGCTCACGAACGTCGGCGCGAGCACCCGATGCTGCTCGAAGAAGCGCCGCGATCGCTGTCCCTCCCACCGTCGTCCGAGGCTGGGGGCATAGGCCGAGATCCGTACTTCGCCCCGGTCCTCGAGCAACCGCATGGTCTCGACCTCCGCCACCGAAATATGGCGCCCCAGCCCATCCGCGAGTCGCGCCGGGAGCGTGCGAAGGTTGGTGCTGCAACCGAATGCCACCGCTATTTCGTGGATGAGCCCGGCCAGATCGACCATCGACGGCACCATACCTCCATGCCGCTCGAGTCATCGACATTTCGGTGAGTCCACCGGCATCTCGGTGTACCCATGATCCACGCCGCTCACACGCCGACAGGTAGGACCTTTGACTATTGTTTTTTCAACCCAGGAGGTCGTTTCGACGACTCGCGTGTTGCTGAAACGGGTCCGGGGGTCTGCTCGAGGTACCCGCGAGTTGCTCGACCCGGTGACGGCGCGCGATTTCGCTACTCGCGGGTACTCACCGTCGCTGTCCCCCACCGCTTCCAGGTACCCGCGAGTCGCTCGACTCGATGACCGAGCGCGATTTCGCTACTCGCGGGTACTCGCCGCCGCTGTCCCCCACCGCTTCGAGGTACCCGCGAGTCGCTCGACTCGGTGACGGCGCGCGATTTCGCTACTCGCGGGTACTCGCCGCCGACCGCCGTGGATTCGGTTGCGCCGGACCTCTACCATCCGGCCATGTTGGACCGGCACTTCGTGGTCCCGCTCGGGCTCGTGGCCCTGTTGGGCTGTACCCCGCGACCGACCGCAACGCTGCAAGACCCGGCGACCGGGACGCCGAAGGTCCGCGCACCCGAGCAGACCGACGACAAACAACCCGCGGCGAGCTCGAAGGCCCGCTGGGTCGATCTCTCGATCGAGTCGGAGTTTGGCTGCGCCGTCGAGCGAACCGGCGCGGTCTATTGCTGGGGTCGCGGGCCGGCGGCGGGAGCTCGCGCAGGTTCATCTCCGCCGCAGCCGACTCCCGATCCCACGGCCTACGGCGTGCGCAAGTGGGGTCCGGCGTCGCGCGTCGAGCTGGTCGATGACGCCCGCGCAGTCTCGACGGCTTCGGGGCTCGCCTGTGCGATCGTCGAAGACGGCCGCGTGCGCTGCTGGGGTGCGTTTCGCTGGGGCACGCAGCACGTCTACGACGTGCCCAGGATCGCCAAGGCCGTCTCGCTCGACATCAGCGACGGCGAGTCGTGTGCGACGCTCGAGAACGGCGAGCTCTGGTGCTGGGGCGTGGAGGACTTCGGCGTCCCTCGCATGCGCCTCGGCGGTGCGATCGCGGTGACCGTCGCCGACGCGATCGCCTGCGGCCTCACGCAACAGGGCGACGTGGTGTGCTGGGGTCAGGGCATCGAGGACTGGCACCGCTACGACACGCAGTTCAACCAGCAGCAGCCGCCCGCCCCGTTCGGCACGCCCGCCGATGCCGAGCAGCAGTACCCCGATTCGCTCGAGGTCGGCCGCTTCCGCGGCGCCGTCGGCATCGCGCTGACCGGCTGGAACACCCTCTGTGTGCAGCGCGGCGACGGCAAGATCGTCTGCAGCGATCGTGACGTGTTTGCGATTCTGCGCGGCGAAGAGCTGGGCATGCGCGAGATCGAAGGTGCGAGCGGCGTCTCGAGCCTGGCGACCACGCGCACGCACTCGTGCGCGAAGACCCTCGACGAGCGAGCGCTGTGCTGGGGTCGCAACGTCTACGGCCAGCTCGGCGACGGCAGCTCGGTGACCCGCGAGCAAGCGGCCCCGGTCGCACAGCTGAGCGGCGTGGTCGATCTGTCGGTCGCCGAAGAGTTCTCCTGCGCGCTCACCCGCGACGATCGAATCTCCTGCTGGGGCTTCGATCGCGGCGAGGCGCTGGCCCGCGAGGACGTGCACTTCAACACCCTCCAAGGTCTGCGCGCGAGCTCGATCGCCGCGGCCGGGCACATGACCTGCGCGGTCGATGAGGCCAAGCAGCTGCGCTGCTGGGGCGCCGAGTCGATCGAGTCGGTCGGCATCGCGGGCGTGGCCAAGCCGACGGCCGTCGACCTGCCCGGCGGCCACGAAGTGCTCGCGTTCACGACCGGCTGGGAGAGCTGCTTCCTGCTGTCGAACGGCTCGCTGCAGTGCGGCAACTGGAACAACTACACGCCTGGCGTGAACAGCTTCGTGCCGACCACCGCCACGCCCGACGTGCAGGCGATGGTCAACACGCAGCCGCCGGCGTGCACGATCACCGGCACCGGCCGCAAGGCGCAGCTCAACTGCGGCCAGTCGATGGCGCTGCTCGAGCCCGAGACGCGGCTCAAGGAGCCGTTCGACATCTCGGCCTCCAACATGCGCGCGTGCGTGGCCCACAGCGGCGGCAAGGTCAGCTGCTTCGCCGAGTTCTACTACTGGGGCGACGGCCCCCGGCCGCCGCGCGAGTTCAAGCAGTTGCCCGGCATCAGCGACGCGATCGCGGTCACCAGCGGGAGCTATCACGACTGTGCGCTGCGCAAGGACGGCCGTGTGAGCTGCTGGGTCGGTCGGACCGAGAGTCAGTGGAGCGAGGATGGCCGCACGGCCGTCGCCGTGCACTACCGCATGACCGACCCGGTCGACATGGGCCTCGAGCAGATCGTCCAGCTCGTGTCGGGCTACCAGCACCACTGCGCGCTGAGCAAGACTGGCGAAATTCGTTGCTGGGCCGACAGCCCCTACAGCGAGCAGACCGTCTGGCATTCGGTCCCCTCGCTCGGCTCCGAGGTCGCGGTCGAGATCGCGGCCGGCACCGAGCACACCTGCGCGCGCACGAAGAGCGGGCAGGTCAGCTGTTGGGGCGACGACGTCTGGGGTCAGCTCGGTCGCACGCCGAGCCGCGTGTACCTGACGCCGACCACCATGAAGATCGAGTGATCACTCGACGGCTGCGAGCCCGAGCCGACTGATGACCTCGGGATCGCGGACCGGATAGACATGCTCGCGCGGAGTCTCGAGTTGCTCGAGTCGGCGCGCACGGACGTGGGCGTGCTGCTCGAGCACCCACTCGCTCACGTCTTCGATGCCCAGGCACCACGTGGTCGCAAACTCGCGCAGCATCGCGCCGCGCAGGCCCAGCTGAATGGCCCGCCGCTCGACCTTCTGCCCGTGCGGATCATGATCGGGGTCCCACTGCAGTCGCACCTGCGATCGCTTGACTCGCTGCTTCCACGTCGCGGGATCACCGTAGACCTCGGCCACGTAGTTCGAGTGCACGGCCTCGGCCAGCATCGCGTCGAAACCGCTGCGCGCCAGCCGGATGGCCAGCACGCGCTCCTGGCCGTCCTTTTTCGCCCAACCACAGCGGAACATCATCCACAGGAAATTGGGCTTGATCCAGCTCATGCGCTCGAACGACCACTCGCCGCCGAAGCGCTGCTCGGCCACCGCGAACTCGGCGATGCTGGGCCGATAGGCCTGGTAGACGATCAGCGAGTCGTCGTCGTACTGCGCGAGGATGTGACGACCGGTCGACGGCCAGCGCTCGCGTTGCGCGAGATATCGTTCGAGCACCAAGGGCATCGAGCCAGTGTAGCCTCCCGTGCATGCGCTCGCTGCCCGCGGTCCTGCTCCTCACGCCACTGCTGCTCGCGTCGAGCTGCGTGAAGCAGCCGGCCGCGCCCGCCGAGCCGACGGCTGCCGCGACGCCGAGCGACGACACGAGCGAGCGCACGATGCTGGCCGGCGCGGCCAAGGTGGACATCACGCCGATGCCCGGCATGCCGCTCGGCGGCCACTCGATCGAAGGCGGGATGGGCTACGGCGTGTGGACGCGGCTGTGGGCGCGGGCGATCTATGTCGAGGACGCCGAGGGTGAGCCGCTCGTGCTGGTGGTCGCCGATCTGTGGTCGATCCCCGCCGGTCTGGCCGACGCCGTGATCGAGCGCGTGCACGATCACCACGGGCTCACGCACATCGGCCGCGCGCAGCTCCTGCTCTCGGCCACGCACACGCACCACAGCCCGGCCAACTTCTCGAGCTCGATCCTCTACAACCGCGCGGCCTCGACGATGATGGGCTTCGATCCGGAGCTGCACGACTTCCTGGTGCGCCGCATCGCCCAGGCGATCGCGAGCGCGGCGACCGGAAAGCTGCCCGCGCAGCTGTCGATCGCGAGCTCGCCCGTGGGCTTGGTCGCGCGCAACCGCAGCACCGCCCCGTTCGCGCAGAACCCCGAGGCCGCGCTGCTGGTGGCTGCGAACGCGGAGCTGCCCACCTGCCCCGAGGCGCCCAACGACGCCGCCGCGGCGGACATCGATCCTTGCCGCGCGATCGATCCCACGTTGACGACCGTGCGCATCGACGAGCTCGACGGCCGACCGATCGCAGTCGCGGGCTTCTTCGCCGTGCATGCGACCTCGATGGTCAACGCCACCGACGCGTACAACGGCGACCTGTTTGCGATCGCAACCGCGCGCGCCGAGGCTGCGCTGGCGAGCGCGCGGCCCGATCTCGGCGATCCCGTGGTCGCGCTGTTCAACGGGCCGGAGGGCGACGTCTCACCCAACTGGACCACGCAAGGACGCAACGACACGCTCGCGCTCGGCACCCGCCTCGGCGACGCGCTCGTGCACACGGCCGCGCTTGGGCGCGACTGCATTCGAGGAAGCGGGCGCGGGATCGCAGGCGAGATCGAGAGCCGCTTCGCTCGCGCGGCGATCGCTGATCAGCCGATCGATGGCCCGCCGCAGGCTCGCACCGCAGCGCATGCGTTGCCCGGCAAGTCGATCCTCGGCGGGGCCGAGGACGGTCGCACGCGCTTCTTCGATCGGCTGCCCGAGGGCCAGACCGTGCAGCGTCCGCGTCGGGCCGGTCACGGGCCCAAGGAGCCTGCGGTCGCGCCGGGCTTCTACGAGCTGATCTTTCCCGACTGGACGATCCCCAACGAAGTCCCGCTCTCGATTCACCAGATCGGGCCGCTGACGATCGCAGGCTTGCCCGGCGAGTTCACCACCGTCATGGGCATGCGCATCCGCTCGGGCCTGGCCGCGCAGCTGCCCGAGGGCAGCCCGCGGCCGCTGCTGGTCGGGCTCGCGGGCGAGTACCTGAGCTACTTCGTGACCCCGCAGGAGTACGCGCTGCAGCACTACGAGGGCGCGTCGACGCTGTGGGGGCAGTATGCGGGTACCTGGATCGCCGAGCGCATGATCGCGCTGCTCGGCGAAGGCTCGCAGCCGCACGCAGACGAGCCTCGCTACCAGCCGGGCATGCAGCGACGCTTCGCGCTGCGAGGGGCTCGAGCCGCGCGAGTGCTGCGAGACCTCGATCAGCGGCTCGCCGAGCAGCTCGGCCTCGCGGAACGGGTCGACGCGATCCCACGGCTCGAGCTCGAGACCCGCGCGCCGAGCTGGTCGACCGCGATCTGGCCGACGCTGCACGTCGAGGTGCTCGACGCGTCCGGCCACTGGCGACCGTTCGTGCGCGACGGGGCGCAGGTCGACGAGCGCGGCACCGAGCTGCTGATGTTCCCGCGGGCGATCGAGCGCGAGCGCTGGCGCTTCGCGATCTGGTGGATCGGCGAGGTGCCGAGCGGACAGACCTTCCGACTGCGCGGCTACGGCCCAGACGGGGCCGAGCACTGCACCGCCGCGTTCGAGGCCGGCCAGCCGCCGAGCGCCGAGTCGGTCGCGTGCGCGCAGCACTACGTGGCGCCCGTCGATCCGCGCGACGGCCTGGGCGTGGTCCCACCCTCGCGCTGACTCGGCGCTGACTCAGAGATCGAGCGGCGCCTCGCAGCCGTCGTCGCGCAGCTTGCAGTCGCGGCACTGCGATCCCGACCAGACCGCCTCGTACATACCCTGCACTTGATCGATCAGATCCTCGTCCTCGCTGACGAAGCCGATCTCGAAGTTGCGCCGCCCTTCCCCCTTGGCCCCAAGCCCGGCGCCGGTCCAGTTGGCGCTGCCGAGATAGCAGAGCTCGCCGTCGACGATCACGGTCTTGAAGTGCACGCGCGGACACTGCCGCAGCTCGAGCCCGCCTCGAACCAAGCGTGGACACGCATCGAACGAGCGACGAAATGCACGCGATGGTTGCCCGGCATGCAGCAGCCGCAGCTCGACGCCAGCGCCAGCGAGCTCGTCGAGGTGGGTGAGCACCGAGCCGAAGCGCTCGCGCGATCGAGCCGAGCGTCGCGGCCCTTCGACCAGCAGCTCCTTCAGGTTGGCGGTCGCGATCCACACCGAGCAGCGCGCTCGCAACACTCGGTGCATCACGATCTCGTAGTGCGCGCGTCCGGCCAGCAGGCCGACACCGATGGCACGCAGTGGCGCGGCGAAGTCGGTGACGGTCGGCTCGCTCGCTCCGGCGAGCAGGTCTGCGAGGGGCGTCGCGGACTTTGGAGCCACGATTTCGCTTCTAGTCCCGCGCATGCCACGCGGCGAGTTTTCGGAGTGGCTACGCAATTCCCCCGGGCCGGGTGCCAAACCCGCCCAGGAAACCGTGTTTGCAAGCTTTGCTGGCGACCACGCTCGTATCCGCCCGATCTTTTGGCCAGCGGTGTATAGACTCCCGCCATGCGCCTCGCGCACGACATGTCCCATTGGCCTGAGCACCAGATGGTCCACCGGCTGTTCACGATCCGTTGGACAGCGGGGTGCGTGCATACCCGACTGCACGGCACCATCGTCGACGATCCACAGACACGTCGGCAGATCGACGCCTGGGCAGCGATGCTCGACGAGATCATCCCACAGCTCGGCGGCGACTTCGTCACGATCCTCGATACGTCCTCGCTCGGCCAGATCCCGCGCAGCCTGTGGTTCGAGCTCGTCAAGCTCACTCGCGGCATGCTGCGCAAGCCGGTTCGACGAGCGCTGATCGCCGCCGAAGGCAGCGCGGGTGACAACCATGCCGAGACTGCGCAGCTGGTCACCGCCGGCAACGTGCGGGTGTTTCGTCCCGAGCAGTTCGATGTCGCGCTCGACTGGTTGGCGGCGGCGGGGACGATCGAGGGTCACCGCATCCGTCGCTTCATGAGCTAGCGAGCCCAGCGAAGCCGCGGGCCATGCGTCGCCCCGCGCGGCCAAGCAACGCGCTCGTCAGGCGCCTGCGGATGTCGACCGGCGCCACCGCAAAGTAACGCAGCATCGTCGCCATCAACTCGGGCGTGGACGCGCTGGCTGAGACGAACCCTCGCCAGCGCGACTCCGGCAGCTCGAAGAACTCGGCGAAGAATCGATCGACACCCGCACGATCGAGCTCGCCGAGCACCTCCATCCCAAAGCCGTAGAGTCGCCACGCACGAACGTCCTCGGCCGGCCAGATCGCCCGCCAGATCGCTCGGCTTGGCGCCCCTGGGCCCACCCACGCGCGCAGCTGCTCGGCGATCGCCTGGGCGACTCGCCCGCGTCGACGCAGCACGTTGGTCAGCATGTAGCCGGTCGCCGGGTGGACCATCCCGGCTGCGCCACCGAACGCCAGGGTTCGCTGATCGGCGCGCGGCAGCGGTCCGCCCATCGGGATCACGCAGCGCTCGACCTCGAGCGGCGCACCGATGGGACGGATGCCCATGCGGTCGAGCCGTCGATGCAGGCGTCGCTCGAGCGTCGTGAAGTAGTGCTCGGGCGCATGCTCGAGGCGAGCCGTCAGCACCGTCTCCTCGACGAACACACGATCGGCCGCGAGCGGCATCGCGTACAGGAACGTCGGCGGGAGCTGCTCGTCGCGCTCCTCGTCGCCGGTGCTCGACCAATCCATGAACGTCATGGTGTCGAGCTCGAGCGGGGCCTCGACCTGCAGCAGCTCGCCCCACGCGACTTGATGGCCCGGCGGTGGGCCTTGCTCGCGGAGGATCCACGCCGAGCTGTGACCGCTCGCGTCGACGAGCAAGCGTCCGCGCGCGCGCTCACCCGCTTCGGTGCGCAGCTGCACGCCTTCGTCGTCATGCTCGAGCGCAGCCAGGCGACCGCGGAGCAAGCGAGCGCCCGCGGCCTCGCAGCGCGCGAGCAGATCGATCTGCAAGCGGCGATGGTCGAGCAGCGCGTAGCCACGATCGAGCAGCTTTGGACCCGCGCCGAAGCGCAGCTCGCTTCGCCGCCAGCGATGCGCGAGATGGTCGCTCATGCCCAGCGCCTCGGCGTCGTCGAGCCACAGGCCGTAGTTGCGCGGCCAGGGATCGCGCAGATCGGGCGCGAGCAGCCCGATCTGCACGTTGCGCTCGATGCAAGCGTCGGCCAGCAACAGCGCCGCCGGCCCGGCTCCGACGATCCATAGCTCGGGCTCGTCCGCCACCGGCCGAGGTTGGACTGCGACCTTCGCCGACGCAACCGCGAGTTCGCGATCTCGCCATCGCCCGGACGCCGGGCGGAAACCCGAGTGTTCGAAACCTCCGCACGCGAGCGAGGCGCTCGCGAATGGAGATTCACCAAACATGTTCCTGCGCGAAACTTCCAGTTCGATCCTTCTTTGCTTGAGCGCCGTGGTCGTGGCGCTGGGTGGCTGCACCGACGACGTGCCCGCAGACGGCGAGGAGACCGGCAGCGAGACCGGCGATGGCGATGGCGATGGTGATGGCGATGGCGACGGTGATGGGGATGGCGACGGTGATGGGGATGGCGATGGCGATGGCGACGGCGACGGCGATGGCGATGGCGACGGTGAGGGGGATGGCGATGGTGATGGCGACGGCGATGGTGATGGCGACGGCGATGGTGATGGCGATGGCGACGGCGACCTGACGCTGACCGGCCTCGAGCCGATCGGCGTCTACGAGACCGGCGTCTTCGCCGAGGGTGCTGCCGAGATCACCGCGTTCGATCCAGCCAGCCAGCGCCTGTTCGTGGTCAACGGCTCCGTGGGTGTGATCGATGTGCTCGACCTCGCCGATCCCACGGCCCCCGTCTTCATCGACAGCTTCGACATCAGCCCCTATGGCGCCTCGGCCAACAGCGTGGCAGTGCACGATGGCCTCGTCGCGGCGGCCGTGCAGGCCGTGACTCCGCAAGATCCGGGCGCAGTGCTGTTCTTCAACGCGGCGGACCTGTCCTACGTCAATCACCTGCAGGTCGGCGCGCTGCCGGACATGCTCACGTACTCGCCCGACGGCAACAAGGTCGTGCTTGCCTGCGAGGGCGAGCCAGACAGCGACTACTTGAACGATCCCGAGGGTGCGATTGCGATCGTCGACGTCAGCGGCGACGTGGCCACGTTGACCGATGAAGACGTCATGATCGCCGGCTTCGGGACCTTCACGCTCGCCAACATCGATCCGCAGGTGCGGGTGTTCGGGCCTGGTTCGACGGTCGCACAGGACTTCGAGCCCGAGTACGTGGCGATCTCGCCCGACTCGAGCGCGGCCTGGGTGACGCTGCAGGAAAACAACGCGCTCGCGCGGGTCGACCTCGAGACCGGGACCGTGACCGAGATCGTCGCGCTCGGCTTCAAGAACCACTCGCTGCCGGGCAACGGACTCGATCCCAGCGATGACGACGGCGCGATCGCGATCGCCAACTGGCCGGTGTTTGGCATGTACATGCCCGACTCGATCGTGCACTTCAGCGTCGACGGTCAGAGCTATCTGTTCACCGCCAACGAAGGCGACGCCCGCGATTACGACGCGATCGCCGAAGAAGAGCGGGTGAGCGACCTCGAGCTCGATCCGCTCGCGTTCCCCAACGCTTTGGAGCTGCAGCAGGACGAGCAGCTCGGCCGCTTGACGGTGACCACGATGGATGGCGACCTCGGCAACGACGGCGACTACGATCAGCTCTACGTGTTCGGCACCCGCTCGATCTCGGTCTGGTCGACCGCCGGCGCGCTGGTCTGGGACAGCGGCGACGAGATCGAACAGACCGTCGCGCTCGCCTTGCCCGACCACTTCAACGGCAACAACGACGACAACGACTCGTTCGACAATCGCAGCGACAACAAGGGGCCCGAGCCCGAGGGCGCGACCGTGGCCGAGCTGTGGGGCTCTCCCTACGCGTTCGTCGGCCTCGAGCGAGTTGGCGGCGTGATGGTCTACGACCTCTCGCTCCCGCAGGCGCCGAGCTTGGTGCTGTACGAGAACTCGACGCGCGACTGGCTCGGTGTGCCCGAGGACGGCACCGCAGGCGACCTCGGCCCGGAGGGTCTCGAGGTCGTAGACGCCGCGGACAGCCCCAACGGCGAGCCGCTGCTGATCGTCGCCAACGAGATCAGCGGCACGGTCCGCATTTACCGGATCATCGGCGAGTGAACGCTCGCAGCGAGGCCCGGAGCGCCGACGCGCTTGTCGGCCCCGGGCCTCGCCGCATAACGTCGGACCATGAACCGCACTGCGTTGCTGCTCGCGTCCTCACTCGTGCTCTGCTTCGCGGCCGGGCTCGCGTGTGGAGACGAGCGCGAGCCTGCGAGCGAGCAAGCACCCGCGCCGCAGCGCGACGCGAAGCCTGAACCAACCACCGAGCCCCCACCTGCACCGCCACGCCACGATCCGCTCGCGGTCGCCCGCGCCTCGCTCGGCAAGCTCGACAACCGCGAGGCTCCGATCCCACCGCAGTGCTACACGAAGACCGAAGGCCGCGCGAACCCGTGCTGGGTCTGCCACGCGCCTGCACGCTTCCCCAACGCGATGGTCGACTGGGATCTGCAGGCCACCTACTCGTTCTCGGACGCCGGCAAGACCAACTACTGGACCAACCTGTTCGTCGATCGCCGAGCTGCGATCGCGGGCATCTCCGACGAGGAGATCCTCGCGTGGATGCGAAACGACAATTATCGCGAGCTCCGCGAGACGCTCGCGTCGTTGCCGGAAGACGAGTATCGCGGCTATCGACCCGACCTCGACTTCGCCGCCGGCTTCGACGAGCACGGCTTCGCGCGCGACGGTAGCCGCTGGCGAGCGTTCCGCTACAAGCCGTTCGCCGGCGCCTTCTGGCCGACCAACGGCAGCGCCGACGACGTGATGATCCGTCTGCCGCCCGCCTTTCGAACGGACGCATCCGGCAACGAGTCGCTCGCCGTCCAACGGGCCAACTTCGCGATCCTCGAGGCCAGCATGGCCAGCAACCCGCTGATCGCCGACGCCGACGTGCGCTGGCCGATCGAGCCGATCGACGAGCAGGCGGCCAACATCGATCTCGACGGCGACGGTGAGCTCGAGTCCGAGGTGCGCGAGCTCGTCGGGCTGCCGAGCCACTACGCGGGCGCGGCCGCCAAGATGCGCGTGCGTCGGGGCCTTTATCCCAAGGGCACCGAGTTCCTCCACTCGGTCCGCTACGTCGATCCCGATCACGGCGCGAGCGTGCGCATGAAGGAGCTTCGCTACAGCCGACGCTTCGCCGAGCTCAGCGATCTCGCGATTCAGTCCGCCTACGCGCGCGAGGCCGAGGAGAAGCAGGAGGGCAACCTGCCGCAATTCGGCGGCTCACCGCTGACCGGCCTGCGCAACGGCTACGGCTGGGTGCTGCAGGGCTTCATCGAAGATCACGAAGGCCGACTGCGCGTGCAGACCGAGGAGGAGCAGTACTTCTGCATGGGCTGCCACAGCAACCTCGGGGTCACGGCCGATCAGAGCTTCGCGTTCCCCCGCAAGCTGCCGGGCGCGGCCGGCTGGGCCTACCAGGATCTGCGAGGGATCCCCGACGTCCCGCAGGTCGGCCACACGCGAGGCGAGGTCGCCGTCTATCTCGAGCGCGCGCTCGCGGGCGACGAGTTTCGCAGCAACACGGAGATGCTCACGCGCTGGCAAAACCCCGACGGCAGCGTCAACACGGCCGCGCTCGCCAGCGCGGAGGACCTCGCCGCGATCGTCACGCCGTCACGCGAGCGCGCGCTGGCGCTGGCCAAGGCTTACCTGCTGATCGTCCGCGAGCAGAGCTTCACGCGGGGCCGCGACCCGACCATCGAGCCGGTGGCCAACGTCCACCGCCAGATCGTCGACGAGTCCACCGGCCTGTCCGAGGGCAAGCGCGTGTACCTCGACGGTACGCTGCGGCTCGACTGGGCGTATGATTCGCGTTGATGAGCGCACACGATCCGGTGAGCAACCGCTTGATCGAGCGAGCCTTGGCTGAGCCCTCGCTCGGTGAAGGCTGCGTCTGGGAGCTGGGCGAACACGCGGCGCTCGGGCTCGAGACCGTCGAAGGCTGGGCTGGGCCGCGCAGGCCGGCGGCTCACGAGGCGGCGGTGGCTGGCGGCCGAGCGCGGGGAATCGAATCGCTGCTGCAGCCGCTCGACGGCTATCGCCTCGAGGTACACGCAATGGCCGGCGGTGATG
>DATLLB010000493.1:0-5258 GCA_035538075.1 Enhygromyxa sp. | reverse complement strand
ATCGCGATCCAGTGGTCATTCCCGGCGCGGCACTCGAACGGCTGCTCTCGGTGCTCGTCAAGACCTCGCAGCTACCCGCCGACTGGCCGCCGCGGTCGATGCTCGTGCAGCTGGCAATCGGCGTGATCGCGGCCCTGCGACTCGAGCCGTACTACCTCGCGATCGAGAGCGTCGGCGCAGATCGTCGCGGTCATCGGCAGACCTATTCGGGCGAGCCGAAGCTCGAAACTCTCAGCGCGGCCGAGCCGGGCACCCGCATCTACATGCGCGAGCGTGCGGGGCTCGACCAGCACGTCGACGCCGTGGTCGGTCGGCGGCCCGAGCATGTGCTGCTGCTCGAGCACTGCCGCCATGCGCCCACCCCAATCTTTCTCGACCGCCGCAGAATCAGCCAGCACCCCGTGCTCGAATACCCGGCTCTCGCCGAGCCCGTGATTGACCAGCGCGGCGTCGTCACTGGCCAAGCCGGCTTCGTGGTGGGGCCGCGCTCACCTGCACGGGCGCTGCTGCTGTCGAGCGGCTTGTTGATCGAGACCCTCACGCTGCTCGACTGCCTGCCCAACTTCGTCGCCGTGATCGACGTACCGCTGTCGCGCGACCTGACCCAGACGACGGTCGCCCGCACGCCCGAGCTCGACGCCGCGCTCGCACCCGTCTACGTCGTGCATGCCCGCCTCGCACCGCGAGCGGCAACGCTCCCGCTGATCACCGCCCCGCCAAGCCGCAATCCGCCATGGTGGTGAATCACTGCTCCAGGTCGGCCCGCACGGCCGGATCCGCGAGCAGCTCTTTCCACAGCGTCGACCAGGTCGTCCACGCGTGCCCGCCCGCGGTCGTGCGCACGTTCGACGGCGGCAGTGCGTTGGCCAGCACCGCGTGCGCCCGCACGCCGAAGTCGTCCTCGCCGTACGCGAGGTAGAGATCCGGTCCCCCGCCGCTCTCGCTGATGCGCTTGAGCATCCGCCAGATCTCCACGTCCCAGTCGGCATCGTTGGCGCTCGCCGGCGGCTGCCACTGCGCGAGGCCGCCGGCTTTGTCGATCTCCTTGATCGTCTGTCGACGGCCCAGATACGGCGCCAGCAAGATCAATCCGTCGATGTCCTCGGGGTAGATCCAGGCGGTCAGCAGCGCCCCGAGCCCGCCCATCGAGATGCCGACCAACCAGATCTCCTCGTACTTGCCACGGTTGGGCGCGAGCACGTCCTGCTCCATGCGATCGAGCAGCGTGCGGGCCTTGTAGTAGCCGTAGTGGGCGTCGACCTCGAGCAGGTCGACATGGAGCCCCGCGTCGCGCATGGCCGCGACGAACCCGTGCTCATCGTAGGCCCCGAGCCGATCACCCGCGCCCGGCAACAACACGACCAGCGTGCGGGCGGGCGCTTCCGAGCCCGCGTAGGTCGTCGTGGGGATCGGGCTCTCCAGCTCCGCCGCGCAGGCGCTCAACATGCAGAGCGCCGTCGCAGCCAGAGCTCGGGTGGTCGTACTCACCAAGAGCTCATAGCAGTGGTTCATCCAGGCACCACGCATCTTCGGCGATTGTACGAGAAGCGACCCGTCAGGGCCGAGCAGGGGGATATCAAACCCTAGTTCCAGAGCGGGCCTTCGTCGTCTTCGTCATCTTCGTCGAAAGCCTCGATGTCGTCGAGCTCATCGCCGCCGCCACCGACGAACTCCAGGCTGCCGCTGCTGTACTGGGTCCCAAAGGTGTGGACCAGCGACGCGACCTGATCGAGGGCCGAGCGGGCGAGCGGCTCGTCGAGCGAGCTCAACGGATGGATGAAGGCTGCGAACAAGAGCCCGTTGGAGCTGGCATAGCGGGCATCCAGGGCGGTGTGGAAGTTGGCCTCCAGCACGGCGTCCTTGGTCGCATCATCGAGCTCGCCGACCTCGGTGATCGGCGCGATGAAGCGCATGCGATCGAAGTTCGGATCGACCAGGCACGCCATCGGGATGTCCTGGTGGGCAAACTGCCAGTGGGTCGGGCTCCGCCGGAAGTCCTCGACCGTACGCTCGAGCAAGCTCGCCAGCTCCTCGAGTCTCACTGCGAACGACCCCCGCTCATCTCGAAAAGGTTAGCATCACGCGCGTCGCGTGCCCGCGCGCGAGCGTGGCCGCAAATCGGCCTTGCGCCACGCCCAAGGCACGATCGCTCGACGTCGGCGACGCCGATCGGCGCGTCCGCCTACCGAGTCACAACCACCGTGCCGGCCAGCAGGTCGTGTAGGGTCTGGCGCTTGTCGTTGAACAGCGCGAGCGCGTAGCCCAACCCAAACGCGAGGCCCGACAACCATCGCCCGGCCCAGCGCAGGCTCGCGCGACCAAACCCGAGCTGGCGACCATCGACACCCTGCACGGCGAGCCCCATCACCCGCTTGCCGAGCGTGCCCATCCAGCCGCTCGACTCTTGCGTGGCGAAGTACAGCCAGCTGATCACCGACGCCGTCCAACCATGACTGTCGATGCCGAGCAGGCCGGTGACCAGCGTCGTCAACACGCCGATCACCAGCAGATCCACAAACAAAGCAACGGCCCGAGGGGCTACCCGTGCGTAGCCAGTCCCAGAGCCGTTCATGAGCCCGCAGCTAGCGAGCGCTAGCGGTGACGGAGTTGAAGGTTGTCGAGCCGAACGATGTCGCGCTCGAGCACCACGGTGTCGTGGCCGGAGCACGGATACGCGACCTCGAGCTCGACCTCGCTGCCTTGCTCGCCGCGGATCCGCGAGGTCCACTCGGCCATGTCGTCGGGGCGATCGCCGTCGACGCTCAACAGCACCGCACCGGGCTGGATCTTGCCGTCGGCGGGGGTGTTCGGGAACACGCGCGCGACCACGAAATCGTCGCCGTCCTGCGTGAGCTCGACGCCGATGCCCGAGTAGCTGTAGGTGCCGGCGTAGCGGTGATGGCCCGAGCTGCACGGGTGATCGGCCACGCGGTTCGCGACCGCACCCGCCGTCGCCATGGTCCCCGCGACGACGATGGCTCCGAGGGTGATGCGACGGGCAGTTCGCCAACGATGGAGTGCGGTCGAGTCGATCTTCGGCATTGTCTACTCCTGCGGACTTTCGCGAGTCTTCCACAGTCGCTCGCCAGGAACCAGTGGCGCCTTTGCCGATGTGGGAATGTTGCAAGCGGGCCGGACGTGGCGGTGCCCGCGACCGTCGACCACTTATTTCCGGGGCCGATCGACTTCGGCTAGCGTCCACTCCCATGACCTCCTCCTCGTTCGCGCGCGGGTTCGCGCTGTCCACGCTCACCGCTCTCGGCCTGCTCGCCTGCACCACGGGGGCCTCCGTCGACGCCCCGCCGGCTGCGATCGCTGCCGAGCCGTCCGAGCCCGGTCCTGCGAGCGAGGTCGAGTCGAACGAAGCTGCGCAGGAGGTCCCGAGCGAGGACGCGGCGGTGCTGGCCAAGGCCGATCCGACCGCGGCGCAGGACGACCCCGAGCCCGCCGTCGCCGAGGCCGATCCGGTCGAGCCCGACGACGCCGCGCCGCAGGAGCCTCGCACCGTCTTGATCCTCGGCGACTCGCTGGCCGCCACCGGCTTTGGTGCGCTGCTCGAGGAGAAGCTCGACGCCCACCCCGACGTGGTCTGTTATCGCAAGGCCAAGAGCGCCTCGGGTCTCGCACGTCCCGACTTCTACGACTGGTTCGATCAGGGCGCGCGGCAGGTCGAGTTTCGCAAGCCCGACCTCGTGGTCGTGGTGATGGGCGGCAACGACGGGCAGGACCTCCCGGCTTGGAAGGGCAGCTCGCGTGTGAACTGGGACACCGCTGGTTGGCCCGGCGCCTATCGTGCGCGCGTGGACGACTTCCTCGGCAAGGTCACCGCACCGGTCGAAGGCGGAGACGCCGCTCGCGTGCTGTGGCTGGGCCTCCCGCAGATGGGCATGCGCAGCCTCGAGAAAAAGCTGGTGTTGATTCGGCAGATTCAGCAGGAGGCCGTGGCAGCACTCGGCACCGGGGGCGTATACTTGGATACGACTCAGTTCTTGGTCGACGAGAATGGTCAGCTACTCTCGTCGGCGCCGGTCCAAGGCAAGACCCGCGAGCTGCGAGCCGAAGACGGCATCCACTTCACCATGTCCGGCAGCGAATACCTGGCCGACAAGGTCTACCCCGAGATCCTCGTGACACTCGGGCTACCCGCGCAGGAGCCCGCGGCTCCGTCCAAGTAGATCGATGACCCGACCCGAGCGCGAGACTTTCGAGATGATCCCCGCCGCGAGTTGCTCGAGCTCGCGGTCATCCCCGATCTCTCGACGAACTCGCGCGCGGCTCGTGCTCACGACCGCTGCGCTCGCGCTGTGGCTCCCGCTGTCGGCGGCTGCGAGTCCGCCCGAGAAGGGCGAGCAGCTCGCCGATCTGCCCTCGCCCGACGATCTGCCCGACGTCGATCCGTCCGGCGACGAAGAAGCGGCCGAGGGGGATCAGCCCGAGGGCGAGCCGATCGAGGAGGACGAGAGCGCCGTCGAGATCGACGACGAGCCCGCGCCGAAGCCCGAGTCTTCCAAGAAGCCGGCCAAGCCAGCCAAGCCCAAGGTCGAGATCAAGAAGCTCTCCAAGCCCAAGTGGATCAAGCACGAGGTGATCCCCGGCGAGCGCCTGGAAGAGATCGCCGCGCGCTACGACGTCCGCGAGGCCTCGCTGATCCGCTGGAACAAGCTCGACCCCGAGAAGCCGCGCATCTACGCCGGCCGCGAGCTGGCCATCTACACCCAGCACATCCCGCCGCCGCAGCAGAAGATCATCTATACGGTCAAGTACGGCGACACGTGGGACAAGATCGCCGCCGCGCACCGAGTCGATGCCGAACACCTGCGCAAGCGCTGGAACCCCAAGGTCCCGCGCGCCTTCAAGGCCGGCCAGGAGATCGTGATCTGGATCGATCCGCTGACCGACTCCGATCTGCTCGAGGATCCCAGCGAGGATCTGGCCAAGGCCAGCGCCGGGACCTCGGCCGCGAAGGCGAGCTCGGCCGTGCCCGCGGCTGCGCTCCCGCTGGTCGCGATCCAGAAGGGCTCGGTCTCGGTCGGCAAGCCCAACAAGGGCAAGCTCATCAACCCGATCGCGCTGCCCGAGAACAAGAAGCTCTACACCATCCGCAAGCCCGACGAGTCGTTCGGCAGCACCCACGCGCTGCACAACCTGCAGCTCGCGATCGCGCAGTGGCGGCAGGCGAGCGGCTTCACTGGGCCCTTGTTGATCGGGGCGATCAGCAAGAAGGGCGGCGGTCGTCTGCGTCCCCACTCCTCGCATCA
>DATLLB010000492.1:0-7461 GCA_035538075.1 Enhygromyxa sp. | reverse complement strand
GCGCCGAACTCGAGCCAGGTGCTGATCGTGTCGAGCTCGTCGGGCATGCGCACGAACGCGTGGGCGCCCACGGCCAACCACTCGTCGCGGCGTCGATCGTCGAAGCCCACGACCACGACGACCAGCTCGGGATAGCAATTGCACAAATGCGCGAGGAACCGGGCAGCGCCGATCTCCGGCAGCTCATCGGCGATGATCGCCACGTGATACTCGCCCGGGCTCGCGCGCGAGCTCGGGTGCTCGACCTCGACGCTGCGCTCCTGCAGGTAGCTAACGACCTGCGCCCGCATCACGGGGTTGCTCAGCACGACGGCCACGCGCGCGACCACTCGCGGGCGTGCGGTGGTCGTGCGCTCGCGATCCGACTGAATCGGCGGGAGGCGGAGCAAGCCCGAGATCTGCTGCTCGGCCGCGGCCGCGCGCCAACCCAGCAGAAACTCGGCCATGGTCGGGCGCAGCTGCGGGTCGGGGATCAACGCGCGCGCGATCATCTGTGCGAGCCCAGCTGGCGCGTCGCCTCGTCGCGCGCGGGGATCGGGGCCCACTCGTCCGCCGAGGCTGCGACGCAGCGAGCCGTCGCTGTAGTCGTCCTCGCGCTCGCGCCCGGTGATCGCCCACCACAACAATGCGCCGAGGCTGAACACGTCGACGCGCGGGGTCACGCTGCCGAGCAGCTGCTCGGGCGCGAGATAGCCGGGCGTGCCCATCGGGCCCAGCGTGCGCGACGGGGCGTCGAGCAGCTTGGCGACGCCGAAGTCGAGCAGCTTGACCCAAACGCCGCCATCGGGCTTCTCGGTCACCAGCACGTTGGCGGGCGAGAGATCGCGATGCACGATGCCGGCCGCATGCAAGGTCGCGAGCGCATCGGCGAGCTGCGTGCCGATGGCCACCAATTCGTCGAAGGGCAGCGGTGCGGCGCGAAGCAGGCGATCTTGCAAGCTCTCGCCGGCGATGTGCTCCATGGCGATCGCGGGCACGCCATACTGGGTCTCGCCGACCAAATACACGGTCACGAGATTGGGGTGCTTGGCCCGAGTCGCGGCCTTGGCCTCGGCCTCGAAGCGACGCCGCAGCTCTGCGCCCTGGGGACCTCGCAGCAGGTGCGGATGCGGGATCTTGACCACCGCGCGACGATCGGTGCCGAGCTGCTCGGCGAGGTAGGCAGTGGCGAACGAGCCTGCGCCGACCTGTCGCTCCAGTCGGAAGCAGCCCAAGACCGTGTCACCGGGGCGGGGGCCCGGCGCGGCGGAGCTGCCTCGCGAATACGTGTCCATCGATTTTGGTCGCAAGCACGCAAGACCCGTGCCGAAATCGCACGAACGCTGGAGCGGCAAACACTACAATCGTTGGCCGCGTAGCCCTGACCTGCGACGAACGCAGCTCAAGGATTTTTGGTTGCCACCACGTGGCCGCGGGTGGTCGGTTCCATCACCAACCCACGACCCCAGAGCACCAGCGCGAGCAGGCCGAGCATTCCGGCAGGCAGCAGTGCGGCGACGTGATCGCCGTTGACCACGTATGTGCCGATGGCCCCGAGCATGACCACGCTGAGGCCCAAGGCGGCCCATCCGGCGGTGCGTGGCAGCAGCAGCCCGAGCGCGCCGAGGAATTCGATCAAGCCGACGACCACGGCGAAGTGACCGCCGTAGCCCCACGCCTCGAATTGTGCGGTCATCAGCCCGGAGAATTTGGCCACGGCGGCGACAAAGAATACCGACGCGGAGATGAGCGCGGCCAGCCAGAGGCTGGCGTTGACGATCCTGCGGATCCGATTGGGGGACATGTTGCTGCGCTCCAATTGTTTGAGACCAAGTACTTGGTGATGCTCAGCCTTCGGCCGCCATCATCCATTCGTGAATATCCAACCAACGCAAGAGATCTTCGCGACGCACGAGACCGAGCAGCTTGCGGCCCTCCAGGATCACGAGCTGGTCCACGTCGCTGCGGGCCAGCTCGAACAGCGCTCGCTCGGCGCCGGCGTCGGGCGGCAGCGTCGGTAGCTGCGCGCGTGGGATCATGATCTGCTCGACGGTCGCGCGCGGCCACTCGTCGCGCGGCACGTGGCGGACCTGCTCGATGCCGACGGTGCCCAGCAAGTAGCCGTCGACCTCGATCGGGAACACCTGCTGCTCGCTGCTCAACGCGTGATCGCGCATGAATTCCTCGACCGTCAGATCGGGCGGGATGGTCGCAAAGCTCGAGCGCATGACCTGCGAGACCGGCACGTTCTCCAGCGCTTGGCGTATGAGCAATTGCTGGTAGCTCATCCGCGCGGCGTTGTTCAGGAACCAGCCGATCAGCAGCAGCCAGAGGCCGGAGGTCCAGGCGCCGGCGAAGAAGTTGAGCACGCCGAAGGCCATCAGCGCCCACGCGAACACCTGGCCGATCAGCGAGGCCCAGCGGGTGGCCTTGCGCAGATCGTCGGTGATTCCCCAGATGATCGAACGCAGCACGCGGCCGCCGTCGAGCGGGAAGCCGGGGATGATGTTGAAGATGCCCAGCAGCAAATTGATGGGCCCCAGCCATAGCAGCAAGGTCGCAAATGGACCCGCGTCGGCGTAGGCGGCCTGGATGGCGAGCGGCTCGCCGCTCTCCATCGCGGACTGCATCGGCGCGCCGACCAGCGCCGCACCGATGAAGGTGGCGGCGAGGCCGATCACCGCGCTCACGACCGGGCCGATCACGGCCATCCAGAACTCGGCCTTCGGCGACTTGGGCTCACCCTCGAGCTGGGTCAGGCCGCCGAACAAGAACAACGTGATGCGTCGGACCGGGATGCCCTGCGCCCTGGCGACCAGCGCGTGCGAGAGCTCGTGGGCCAGAATCGAGGCGAAGAACAGCACCGCGGCCGCCAGCGCCATCGTCCAGATCAGCGCCGCGGACCACTCGGGGTGCCATGCGGGAAATACCGCGGCGCCGAGCTCGAACACGATGATTGCGAAGATGATCAGCAAGCTCCAGTCGATGCGCAAACCGACGCCAAACAGCTTGCCGAGGTTGATCCCGCCGGTCGACACGGTCCGCGTCTCCGCCTGCGGGCGAGCGGACGAGGAATCAATGCGCTGCTCGGGATTCACCATGGTCTTACGCTTGGGGTAGCAAGGCGCGTGCCGGGGCATTTCGGAGCGGGGCGAGGCGTCGGGCGTGCCACTCGGGCACGCCCGCGTTCGGCAGGCCGCTCGCGTGGCACGATTCCAAATCTGCGATCACCCTGGAGCGATGCGAACACGTCAGTCATCCGCGAGCTCACCGGAACCGGAGCAACCCGAGCGCGAGCCCGAACAACCACCCGGAAAGCCCGAAGAGGTGCCGGAGGAGCTGCCACCACCCAGCGAGCCGGTGCCGATCGAGCCGCCGGACGAGCCCGACCCGATCGGCCCGCCGGACGAGCCCGATCCAATCGGTCCGCCCAGCGAGCCGGATCCGATTCGATTCCCCGAGGATCCATCGCCGGCCGAGTCGCCCCCGGAGATAATCTTTCCGGGGCATGGCCGGGACTGATCGCCATCAAGGCTGCGTGACCACGCCCGAGGGCGCGCGGGTACGCCAGGTCAGCCCGCGGCCCCACGCCACGAACGCGAGCGCTGCGAACACGGCGATCGGAGTGGTCAGCGCGACGTACTCCTGACGTGTCGCATGCGTCCACGCGGCGCCGAGCATGATCACCATCAAGCCGAGCGCTGCCCAACCGGCGGTGCGTTTGAACAGCAGTCCGACGGCCCCGAGCATCTCCATGATTCCGATCATCACCGCAAAATCACGCGTGTAGCCCCACGCCTGAAACTGCTCGTGCATCATGCCCACGAATTTGGCTCCGCCGCTGACGATGAACAGGAACGCGAGGAGCCCGGAGATGATCCACAACGCCAGATTCAGGCCCCACGGGCGCCGCCGTACATTCATGGCTCAGGTCCTGTCGTATTCGCCGAGTTTGCTGTTGAGGTTTTCGATGGCCTCGTCGAGCTCGTCGAGCGCACGCCGGGCATTCTCGCGAGAGGCCTTGCGCGCCGCCTCGAGCTTGTTCTTGACGTTGGCCTTGGCGTCTTCGATGTCCGCGTCGAGCTCGGTGCGGGCCTCGCCTCCACGGGCCTCGAGATCCCGCCGAGAATTGGCGGCGCGGCGTTCGAGCTCGTCGAAGCGGTCCTCCGCGGAGTCGAGGCGCCGCTGCATGTCGGCGTCGAGCCGCTGGCCGGCCGCCTCGATGCGCTCACCGGCCGCTTCGATGCGCTCGCCGGCGCCAGTTCGCGCGCGGTCGTCGGTCTTGGCGCCCTCGACCGACTCGTCGCGCTCCTTGGTGGTTTCGTCGGCTGTTCGCTCGCGTTCGCAAGCGGC
This sequence comes from Enhygromyxa sp., assembly GCA_035538075.1. Lineage (GTDB taxonomy): Bacteria > Myxococcota_A > Polyangia > Nannocystales > Nannocystaceae > Plesiocystis. The sequence goes on along the minus strand of DATLLB010000492.1, from coordinate 3,129 downwards.
GGTGCCGAGCAACGCGAAGGCGGTGACTGCGATTGACAGGGACTGCTTGAGCATTGCACCAGCCTGCCCCCATTGCCCGACATGTCAAACCTGGAATGCAAATGAAGGATCTCGATCGGCCCGAGACTGGCATCGAGCTATGTTGTGAGCACCGACATGCATGCACCTTTCGACGTCATCGCAACCTTCGACAGCAGCAGCAAAGCCGAGGCCGCGCTCGACCGGCTGCTGACTCAGGGGTTCGAGCCTAGCGCGGTGGCGGTGATGGTGGCCGATCGAGCTCGCGGCCGTCACTTCGCAATTGATGCGAAGCACCAATTCCCCGAGGGCGCGGCGCTCGGCGGCGCAATTGGTGGAGTGGTCGGAGCGCTGGTGTCCGGGCTCGCGATCGCGTCGGGCTGGACGGCTCCGGGGCTCGAGGAAATCGACGTGGGCTCGTTCATCGCAACACTTGCAGGTGCGGGCGCGGGCGGGCTGCTGGGCTGGTTGATCGGGGGCCTGGTCGGTCTTGGCTTTCACGAGCACGAGGCCAAGCTCGTTGACAACACTGGAATGGATGGCCACGTGGTGCTTGGCGTGCGCGCCGGAGATTCGGTCGAGGCCGCGCTCGCCGAGCGGATTTTGGAGCAGGGCGGCGCGACGTCGGTCGCTGCTTAATCGGTGCGCTCGAATTCCTGGAATTCATTCAGCGCTCCAGCCAATTGTCGGCGCCGGCTGGCCACGAGCTGCTCCAACGCGGCGAGGATCTCGGCCAGCGGCCGGGACGCTGCATAGATCTGAATGCGCTCGCTGAGATGCTCGAGCAGATAGTCGGTGCGGCGCGCGAGCTCGGCCAAGCCGTCGATCGTCGGCTGGGCGGGGATCGTCAGATCCTCGTTGGAGAAAGGAAAGCCGGAGCTGAGCCGCACGTGCACGTCGAGCGCGAGCGGGTGCTCGACGGCGCGGTACTCTGCCAGCGCGGCGACGGTCTCGCGCTCGCGCTTGGCCAGAAAGGCGGCGAGCTCGGGCGCGAGCGGATCGCGGTGCTCGAACTCCCGCGCGAGCGACTCATAGCCGTGCATCAATGCCTCCAGCACGTTGACGACGCGATCGAAGAGCGCGCCGACGGTCGACGTGGTCATGTCGCCTTCGGTTGCAGGAGACACGCCAGCGCGCCTTTAGAAGATCACGGCTGCGCGAGCGGGATCGTGAAGTAGAAGCGCGCGCCCTCGCCGGGGGTGGACTCGACGCCGATCTGACCGCCGTGGCTGTGCACGAGCCCCTGCGCGATCGCGAGGCCGAGCCCGGAGCCCTTCGCGGCCTTGCGATCTTTGGCGCGCCAGAACCAGTCGAACACGTGCGCCTGGGTCTCGGCGTCGAGGCCCGGACCGTGATCGCGAATCGAGAACTCGACCGCCTCGCCGCTGCGGCGCACCAGCACCTCGACTTGGCCGCCGCGCGGGCCGTACTTGATCGCGTTGCGCAGCAGGTTGTCGAGCACCTGAATGACGCGGTTGCGATCGGCGAGGATCGGGCCGACGCCGTCACCGATCTCGACGCGGACCTGCAGGCCCTGCTGTTGCGTGGCCGGCTGCACGTCGGAGACCGCGGTCTCGACCACCGCGGCCGGATCGACCGGCTCGATGTTCAGCTCGATCGCACCGCCGCTGAGCCGGGCGACGTCGAGCAGATCGCTGATCAGTCGATCGGCGCGTACGATCGCTCGGTGGACGCTGGCGATCGCCAGCGCCCGCTGCTGCTGCGGAACATTCTCCTGCAGCAGCCCCATGGCCAGCTCGATGTTGTTGAGCGGGCCGCGAAGATCGTGGGAGACGACCGCGAGCACGCTGTCGCGCGCAGCCACGGCTCGTCGGAGCTGCGCGACCGAATCGCGCAGCTCGGCCTCGGCCGCGCGCGCGCGCTGGCTGGCCTCGTGCAAGCGCAGCGCGACGCGAATCTTCGAGGCCAGCGTGTCGGCCTCGAGCTTGGTCTTGGACAGGTAGTCGTAGGCGCCACGGCGCAGCGACTCGATCACGAGCTCCTCGTCGCCGATGCCGGTCAACATGATCACCGGGACGTCGATGTCGGCTTGCTGGAGTCGCGCGAGGATCTCGAACCCGTCGGCGCCCGGCAGCGAATAGTCGAGCAGCACGCAGTCGACCGGTCCGGCTTGAATGCGAGCGAGGCCGGCTTCACCCGAGTCGTATTCCTCGATCACATACTGACCGGAGGTCTGCGCGAGCATGCGTACGACAGCGGCACGATCGACCTCGTCGTCATCGATGAGGATCAGCCGCACCGGTTGGGCGGCGACGTTCGGTGACTCCGTGGGCTTGGCGGTGGCAATCATGGGATCTTCTCGAGAGGCAGCTCGCCTTGCAGCTCGGCCGTGTGGTGCGGCCCCTGCTCGGGCCACGTGAAAGAGAAGCAGGCGCCATGGCCAGGCATCGAGTCCACGCCGACCTCGCCGCCGCGTTGCTCGACGATCTTGCGCACGAGCGACAGGCCGATGCCGGTGCTCTCCACGTCGTCGCGTGGCTGCAGGGTCTGGAAGATCTCCCAAATGCGGGCTTGATAGCAGGCCGCGATCCCGGGCCCGTTGTCGCGCACGAAGAAGCGCCACAGTCCAGCGCTGACGGACTCGGCTCGAACCTCGATGCGGGGGTTCGCGACGGTGGCGTACTTGACGGCGTTGGACAGCAGATTGTGGAAGACCTGACGGAGCAGCACTCGTGGCCCGCGGACGCGCGGCAGCGCGGCGATCTGCCACTCGACCGCAGTGCCGGAGTCGAGCAGGTCGGCGATCTCGCGGACCATGGTCGTGACGTCGATCTGCTCGTCGGGGGTCGCTCGACGGCCGGCCCGCGAGTACTCGAGCAAGCCGCTGATCAGCGCCTCCATGCGATTGACGCGACCCTTGAGCAGATCGAGGTAGCGGCGCGTGTCCTCGGTGAGGTGCGGCTCGAGGTCCTGCGTGATCCAGCCGGCGAGGTTGGCGATGCCACGCAGCGGCGCGCGGAGATCGTGCGAGGCGACGTAGGCGAACTGATCGAGCTCGTAGTTGCGCCGCCGCAGCTCGCTGGCCAGCCGCTGCAGCTCCGCCGCGCGCTGGACCGCCTCCTCGCGCGCGAGCTCGGTGCGGATCAGCAG
>DATLLB010000491.1:0-11475 GCA_035538075.1 Enhygromyxa sp. | reverse complement strand
CACCTACGTGGCCGGGCGGCTCGCCGAGGCGCAACCCTGGGAACCCAATCACGATGTGCCCCTGCTCGCGCTCGCGCTCGAGCGTGCGCTCGATTGGCTTGCTGGGCCATTTCGGCGAGCCGCCCGGCCACGTAGGTGCAGCGCTGGGCGCCTCCAGATCGGCGTAGCGCTCGAGCAGCTCGTCGAGCTCGGCGAGCACCACGTCGAGATCGAAGTCGCCGGCCAGCGCGAGCACTGCGCGACCGAGGGGATAATTCCGCGCCCAGTTGCGCGCGACCTTGGCGTGATCCAACCGCAGCAAGCTCTCCTGCGTCCCTCGCAGATCACGACCGTACGGATGCCGCGCATAGAGCGCGGACAACATCTCTCGGTAAGCTAAATGCCCGAGATCGTCGGCGTCCGCCTCGAGATCCGCCAGCACAATGCGCCGCGCTTCGTCGAGCTCGTCGGGCGCAAAGCTGGGATCCGTGGCGCACTCGAGCGCGCGGTTGAGCACCGTCGACAAGTGACTACTCAAGCTCTCGGTCTGCAGCCCGACGCTGTTGTGCCCCGAAAACCCATCGAGCACGGCCGCCAACCCCTCGATCTCGCGCGCCAAGCTGTCCCCGTCGCGGACCGAGGTCCCGCGGTTGAGCAGCGCAGCGGTCAGCGAAGCAATGCCAGCCTCGCGCGCCGACTCGAGCCGCAACCCGCCCGGCCACACCAACCATCCGCCGACCACAGGGACCCCAGCATCGGGCCGCGCGATCACTCGCAGACCGCCGGGCATGCGCGCGTGCCAGGTGCCGTGCTCGTCCTGCGTGGGCACGCGCGGGCTGGAATTGTTGCGACGCCCAACCTCGCCGCTCGCGGGCCGCTCGAGCTGACGCGCGATCGCCTTGGCTTGCTTCGTCGTCACCCGCTCGCGCGGGATCAAGATCGTCAGGGCCACGCGATCGCGTCGCAGATACTGAGCGCACGCCTGCCGCACGCGCTCGGGCGTGAGCTCGGCGAGGACCCGAAAGTAATCATCCTCGGCTCCGAGCTGCCCCGACGCAGTCGCGAAGTACCCGATCGCATGCGCCTGCCCCTGCACGGTCTCGCGCCGATACACCAGCGAGCTCTGCAGCAGCGCCCGCGCACGCGCGAGCTCCTCGGCCTCGAGCGGGATCCGGGTGAGCGCCTCGACCTCCGCCAGCAAGGCCTCGCTCGCAGCCAGAGCCGAGTCCGCGTCGGCCTGAGCGCTGATCGTGAACGTGCCGCTCGCAACGCCGCCGAGGTAGCTGGCATAGGCATCCGAGACCAACCGGGCGCGCCGCCGGGTGCCAACGGCGAGCCGTGAAGACTCGCCCTGACCGAGCGCGACGGCGGCGACATCGAGCGCCACGCCGTCGGGATCGAGGGCGGTGCCGCCGATCCACCCGAGCCGCAGATACGCCTCCTGCACGTCATCGCGAACCACGCGAATGCGAGCCGAGCTCGGCGGCTGCGGACGCTGGACCCGACGCGCACGCGCACCGTCGGGCAAGCCGCCGAGCAAGCGCTTGGCCTCGCGCTCGATCACCTTGGTCGAGATCGGCCCGGCCACGACCAAGACCACGCGCTCGCCTCGATACTGACGGCGCTGCCAGCCGCGCAAGCTGGTCGCATTCAACGACCGAACCTCGTGCTCCTCGCCGAGTACCGGACGCGCATAGGCATGCTCGCCGTACAAATCGCCCATCATCAGCTGGATGCTGCGGGCGGCCGGATCGTCGGCGTACTGGCGGATCTCCTCGATCACGACCTCCTGCTCGCGCGCGAGGCTGACGAGGTCGAACTCGCGGCCGATCACGGACGTGACCATGACCTCGAGCGCCTCGAGCACGGCGTCCGCCGGCAGCGTCGCGTGGAACACAGTCTCGTCATGCGAAGTGAAGGCGTTGACGTCTCCGCCGAGCGCCTCGATCACGCTGGCGAGATCGCGGGTGCGGCCCTTCGTGTCGACGAAGGGCTTGAAGACCATGTGCTCGAGCAGGTGCGCACAGCCGTGCTCGCGACCCCGCTCGCCGGCCGCACCGGCCGCGATCCATAGCTGAACCGATGCCACGCCCCGATAGCCCGTGCTGGGCTTCGCGGTCGGCAGCAGTAAAATCCACACGCCGTTGTCGAGCCGCAGCGAGACCGTCCGCCCGTGTACTGGCTCATGCACTGATTGTCCGCTGCGGTGCTGCACGCCGAACTGCAAAGCTACTTGGGGAACGCAGCAAAGAAAACAGGGCGCATTCGGCTGCGGCGGAGATCGTCCGTGCGCGGACTCCCCAGACACTCGCGTGAGACGACTCAGGACCCGCAAATAGCCCCCGACGGGGGCACTACGTGCGGCCGATGTCCACAAGCCGATCCGCTTCGCTCGCAAAGCGAGTGAACGGCCGCGAAGCGGCCGCCCGCGGCTCAGACTGAGGCGGCCGCGGGGGGGCTAAACCAGCCCGATTGACGCTTGGCCATGGTACCGTCCGGCCCGCGTTCTGCCATGGCTGCCTTCGATTCCGCCCTGCCCTGCCCACTCCCTGCCCGGGCGGACGACGACGCCGAAGCGCTTCAGGCCTTTCGCAAAGAGCCGGGCGATGAGCGAGCGTTCACGCGGGCGCGACGGATCCTGCGAGAGGCGGGTGACTGGCGATCGATGGCGAAGCTGCTGGTCGAGCACGCCGCCGCGATCGCCGGCGAGCCCGACAAGCTCGCCAAGGTCGCCGAGCATGCGATCCAGGCGTACGAGCTGTTCGCCGAGCGCGTCCGCGATCCGGAGGCCGCCGCCCACGCCCTCGCGCGCGCGCTGCTGGCCCAGCCCGAGAACGATCGCGTCTACGAGCGACTCTATGCGAGCTATCAGCAGCTCGGCTGGGCCGCCGAGCTGGCCGTGCTGCTCGCGTGGCGGATGAGCTGGGCCCGCAAGGCTCAACCCTCGCTGCTGGCCGGGCTCCACTTCGCCTACGCGGAGCTGCAGCGCAGCTCGTTCTTCGCGATCAGCGAGGCGGTCGAGCACTACGAGCAAGCGCTCGCTCAAGATCCGATGCTGACCGCGGCCAGCGATCAGCTGATCGAGCTGCACCTGCGCGCGGGCGCGTGGCAGCGCGCGGTTCGGCTGATGGAGGCCGAGCTCTCGCAGCTCGAGGCGCACCCCAGCTACGCGCAGGATCCCGCGGTCGCGGCCCGCATCAGTCAGCTGCACGTGCGGCTCGCTCGGATCGCGTTCGAGCAACACCAAGATCTCGCGAGCTCGGCTCGACACCTGCAAGCGGCGATCAAGACCACGCCGCAGAACCTCGCGGCGTTGCGCGCCTTCGGGACTTTGTACCTGGGCTCCGGCAAGGCCAGCGACGAGGGCATGGCCAAGGCCTCGGGCATCTTCTTGAAAGCGGCCCAGCTCGCGCGCGCGGCCGGGGACAGCAACGAGGCGCTCAAGCTGCTGCGGCGCACGTTGAGCCTGCGCCCCGATCACTACGAAGCAGCGCAGATGCTCGCCGAGCTGCTCGCCGAGCAAGCCCACTGGATGGAGCTCGACGAGCACTACCAGCACATGCTGACCTACCTGCAAGGTCCGCCGCGTGTGCAGGTCCTGCTCGCGCGCGCGGCCAACCTCGACCAACGGCTGTCGCGGCGCGAGGAGGCCCGCGTCTGCTACGAGGAAGCCGGCCAGTATCAGACCGCCGACGGCGAGGCCTGGGCCGCCCTCGAGCGCATCTATCGAGCGAGCGCCGACTGGGCCGCGCTCGCAACTTTGCTCGAGTGGAAGGTCGAGCAGCTCGGCGCCGCGGTGCCGACCACCAGCCTGCTCGAGGCGGCCAAGGTCTTTCACCACCAGCTCGACGATCACGAGCGCGCCGCCGTGTTCTACTTCAAGGTGCTCGAGCGCGAGCCGTTCCAGCCCGAGGCGTTCGAGGGCTACAAGGAGCACTTCCGCCGCAAGCACGCGTGGCAGGCCCTGCGCGACCTGATCCTCTATCAGATCGATCAGGCGACCGCGGCCCGCAACGCCCGGCAGCCGAGCCCGCTCGACGCCCAGGAGTTCGCGCAGGAGTTCATCGAGCTGGCCGAGATCTGCGAGCGTCGGCTCGGCGACGTCGACGGTGCGGTCGAGACCTGGCATCGCATGTCGATCGCCTACCCCCACGATCCGCAGTCGCGCGAGCACATGGCTCGCATCCAGAAGCGCACGCGCATGTGGGACAACATGGTGCGCGTGCAGGAGGCCGAGCTCGCGCGCTCGGCCGACCCGCGCAAGCGGCTCGAGATCATCAAGCGGCTCGCCCAAATTTATCGCGATCGCCAGGTCCACCCGCAGCGAGCGATCGAGCTCTACTCCGAGATGCTGCACCTGGCGCCCGGCGATCTCGGGGCCATTCGAGCGTTGACCTCGCTCTACGATCGCGCCGGCGATCACCATCAGGTGATCGAGCTGCTCAAGCAGCAGTACGAGATCGCCCAGAACGAAGCCGAGCGGGTCTCGCTGCTGCGGCGCATGGCCGAGCTCTGGCACCACGAGCTGCACGCCTACCCCGAGGCGATGTGGGCCTGCGAGGAGATCCTCGCGCTGACCGGCAACGATCTCGAGGCTCTGCATCGCCTGCAGTTGCTCGCGCAGGAGACCGGCGATCTCGAATTGCTGATCGCCGCGCTGGAGCGCGAGCACAAGGTCACCGGCAAGGCCGACGGCAAGGCGCAGATCCTCCGTCGACTCGCGCGCACGGCCGAGAATCGGCTCAACGATCGCGACCGCGCGGCCGGCTACTGGTCGCGGCTGCACGACCTCGAGCCCGACAACCTCGAGGTCGTCGACAAGGTCATCGCCGTCTACGAGGGCACCGGTCGGTTCGAGGAGCTGGCCGAGTTGCTCGGCAAGGCCGCGTCGTCGAGCAAGACGCCGATCATTCGCCAGCTCGATTACCTGCTGCGACTCGGCTACCTCGCGCAGGCCGGGCTCGGCGATCCCGACCTCGCCCGCTCGGCCTACGAGCGGGTGATCAAGATCCGGCCCGATCACCGCGGGGCCCTCGACGCGCTCGCGACCCTCTATCGCGTCGAGGACGACACCGAAGGGCTGGCCGAGATCCTCGGCAAGCAGCGCGAGCTGGCCGACAGCGACGAGCAGGCGTTCGCGCTGGGCTGGGAGCAGTCGCAGCTGCTGCTGCACGAGGTCGGCGAGCCGACCGAGGCGGCCGAGGTGTTGGCCGAGGTCGCCCGCGACCTGCGGCCCGGCGACGCCGAGGTCAACCGCGCGCTGCTCGACGCCTATCAAGCCGCGGGCCTGCGCGAGCAGCTGATCGCCCACGCCGAGCTGATGCTGCTCGGCACCAGCGACGGCCAGCAGCGCGGGCACCTGCACGATCTGATCATCGCTAGCTGGCAGGCGCTGGAGAACAAGCGCGCGGCCATGCGTGCGACCGAGCGACGGCTCCGCGAGTACCCCAACGATCCGCACGGCTACGCGCAGCTGGCCGAGCTGCAGGAGGAGCTCGGCGACTTCGAGCTCGCGCTGCGATCGCTGGCGCGCAAGCTCGAGCTGGTCGTCAACGATCCCGATCAGCAGATCGCGACGCTGCGGCGCATGGCCGAGATCGCCGACCTCGGCCTCGCCGATCGCAACCGCGCGCTCGAGCTGCTGCGCCGCGCGAGCGGCATCGATCCCACCGATCCCGAGCTGCGCGATCACATCGAGCAGTTCGCCGAGGCCCACGGGACCTGGAAGGAGCTGCTCGAGATCGACGAGCTGCGCATCAATCGGCTGGCCGAGATGGGCGACGTCGCCGGGCAGCTCGACATCTGCACCGAGGCCTCGCGCATCGCCGAGGAGCAGCTCGACGATGCCGACCGCTCGTTCGCGTGGGCGCGGCGCGGCTACTTCATCGCCCGTCAGCAGCAGCTCGACTTCGATCAGGGGCTCCGACGGCTGCGCAAGCTGGCCGAGAGCTACAAGCTGTGGACGGCGCTGCTCGAGGTGACCGAGCGCGAGCTCGAGCGCCAGACCTTCAGCGACGAGTTCGAGCTGGTCGAGCGCATGATCGACGCGGCCGAGATCGCCGAGAACAAGCTCGACGATCCGCGCCGTGCGGTCGTGTACCTGCAGCGAGCGCTGCGCGAGCGACCCGACGACGATGAGGTCACGCGGCGGATCCAGACCATCGCCGAGTCGCACGAGCTGTGGGACGCGCTGCTCGATCTCGCCGAGCATCGGCTCGAGCGGGCCGACTCGTCGCTCGGCCGCTTCGACGCGTTCTGTGCCATCTCGCGCATCCACGAGCGCAAGCTCGATGATCCGCGCGCGGCGTTTCGGACCCTGCGGCGCGCCTGGAAGGATCTGCTCGAGCTCGACGCCGGGCTCGCCGACGAGGCGCTCGACATGGCCATCAACATGGCCGAGAGCCACAAGCTCTGGCGTGATCTGGCCGATCACTACGCCGCGCTCGCGCGCGAGCGGGCCAGCGAGCCCGGCAGCCGGATCGAGGCCGTCGAGGCGCTGGCCGAGGCCGCGCGGATCGTCGACGAGCACCTCGAGGATCCGATCTCGGCCATGCGCGTGCTGCTGCGCGGGGTCGTGCTCGATCAGGAGGGCGACGTCATCCTCCCGCGCCTGCGCGAGCTCGCGGCTCGGGTCGACCGCGACGCGATCGAGAACAACGCCCACGACGGCGTCCGGGTCGGCGCGCTGATCGAGCTGCGAGCGCTCAGCGATCGCATCGCCGCGGCGAGCTCGAACAAGGCCAAGATCACGCTGCTGGCCGAGCGCGCGGAGATCCGCGAGCAACGACTCGAGGATGGTCTCGGCGCGCTCGCGGAGTGGGTGCGGATCCTGACCCTCGATCCCTTCCACGCCGACGCCCGCGACGAAGCCGAGCGCATCGCCGAGCGCTACGATCTCTGGCAGCCGTTCATGGTCATCCCGGCGTGGGAGCTCGAGCGCGCGGGCGCGGGCGGTCGCCAGCAAGAGCTGCAGATCGAGATCGCCGATCTCTACGAGCACAAGCTCGCCCGGCCCGAGTATGCGTTCCGCTCGCGACTCGAGGCCTGGCGCCGCGAGCCCAGCCTGCCGCCGCGCCGCGGAGAGCTCGGCGATCCGCACCGCGATCTCTGGCGGCTCGCAGGCGTGGTCGCGGCCTACCGCGGGCCGGCGCTACCCAAGGATCCCATGCTCGAGCCGAGCATCCCGCAGCCCGAGCAGCGCGACCGCTCGCTGTGGGCGCGAGCGCGGCTCGACCCGCAGCACCTGGCCCCGCCCGGCGGCACCGACTCGGCCGGGGCGGTCGTCGCCAGCTACGAAGATCCGCACGCCGAGGGCTCACCCGAAGAGCTGACCGCGGTCGCACCAATGGACGGCGTCGAGGAGGTCTCGCGCGTCGAGCTGGTCGAGGACAGCATCATCGAGGAAATCTCGCGCGTCGAGATGATCCCGACCGCCGGCGACTCGGTTGTCGAGCTGCTGCCGAGCGACTCGCAGATCAGCGAGGTCACCGACGACCTGCTCGAGGAGGTCGACGAGATCGAGGAGCTCGACGACTTCGAGCCGGCCGACACCATGACCGCGCACATCGAGGAGGTGTCCTCGGCCGAGCTCGAGTCGGCGACCGTCAGCGGCGAGATCGGCAAGCTGTCCAAGCCCGAGAAGGTCGAGTCGGGCAAGTCGGCCAAGGACTTCCCGACCGAGCGCTTCGGTCGCAAGACCATCCCGCTGCCGCGGCCTGCTTCGTTGGCCCAGCCGATCGCGCTGGCCCAGGTCCCGCACGACGATCACTTCGACCTCGCGCGCGGGCTCCCGCCGGTGCCCAAGCTCGCCGGTCCGATCCTCTCACCGCGGCCCTCGGTCGGCAGCGCGTGGGAGGAGCTGGCCAACGCCTACGCCGAGCTGCCGACCGCGAACAAGGAGCAGAAGGTCGAGGTCCAGCTGGCCTGCGCGCGGCTGTGGGAAGAGGGCGCGGACAAGCTCGATCGCGCGTTCGCCTGTCACGAGCGCGCGCTGCTGCTGATCCCCGAGCGGCCCGAGAGCGTCGCGAGCCTCGAGGCGCTGGCCGAGCGCCACGAAGCGCGCGCGCGGCTGCTGCGAGCGTGGGAGCAGCTGCTCAACGAAGCCGCGCTGCCCGAGCACGTGGTCTCGCTCAACCTGCGCATCGCCGAATTCCACGAGCATGACGGTCGGCTCGAGCAGGCCGAGGCCCGCTACAAGGCGGTGCTGGCCGTCAACCCCGGCCACCTCGGTGCGCTGCGCAAGCTGCTGAGCGTCTACGACGAGCTCGAGCTGCGTCCGCAGTACGTCGAGACCTACGCCGATCTGCTCAACGTCGAGCGCAACACGCTCGGCGACGACGAGCGCATCGCTCGGAGCCTGCGCCTGGCCGAGCTCTACGAGGAGCAGCCCGGCCGCAGCGACGACGCGCTCGAGCTGCTGCGCTTCTTGGTCCGCGACTTCCCCGAGCAACCCGAGGTCCACAGTCGCCTGCGCGATCTGTTGCTGCGCCGCCGCGAGTGGCCGCAGGCGATCGACGCGATGCGGACCGCCAACGAGGAGCTATTCGATCCCGATCTGCGTGCCGACAACCTCGCGCGCATCGCCGAGGTCTACCAGCAGAAGCTCGACATCCCCGATCGCGCGATCGAGGCCTGGAACGACTACCGCGGCCTGCGGCCCGAGGACGAGCGCCCGCTCGCCGAGCTGCAGCAGCTGTACCTCGACACCAGCCGCTGGGAGAAGCTGCTGCCGATCCTCGACGCGCGGCTCGATCGCCTGAGCCACGCCGACATCGACGAATCGACGCGCCAGGCCGCGCGCGTGCGGCTGCTGGTGGCCAAGGCTCGCGCGCTGCAGGAGGGCCTCGGCGACGAGCTGGCCGCGACCAAGACGCTCGAGCAGCTGGCCGTCGACGCGCCCGACGACGATGAGGTCGCGCTCGGCTTGAGCCGGCTGTATCGCCGCACCGATCGCTTCGACGAAGGCGTCGCGCTGCTGCGTGGGCGAGTCGACCGGCTCTCGGCGAGCCTGTCCGAGCAGCCTGGCAACGCCGAGGACGGCACCACGGGGCCGTCGAGGCGCCGCGTCATCGATCTCAGCAAGACGCTGGCCCGCATCCTCCACGAAGAAGGCAAGCGCCACGCGGCCGCGCTCGAGCTGATCCGCGCCGCGCTCGAGCTCGACCCCGACGATCGCGAGCTGCTGGCGCTGCGCACCAAGCTGGCCCGGGCGCTCAACGATCTGCCCTTGCTGATCGACGGCCTCGAGCGGCTCGGCGAGCCCGATGGTCTGCTCGAAGCCGGCGAGCTCGCGCGCAAGCGCCTCGGCGACGCGGCGCGGGCCGAAGGCACCTACCGTCGCGTGCTCGATCAGGCCCGCCGCGAGCAGGAGCAGCTCGGCAGCAAGCCCAACGTCGACGAGGTCGAGCGCGACGCGTGGACCGTGCGCTTGACCTCCGCGATCGAGGGTCTGGTCCGGCTGCGCATCGACGCTGGCGATCTCGCGGGCGCGACCGCGTTCATGGACGAGCAGCTGGCCGCCCTGCGTGGCGACGCGCTGCGAGCCCGCTTGCTGACCGAGATCGGTCGCATCACCTACCGCACGACCGGCGACGTCGCGGCTGCGCGCGCCCGCTTCGACGCTGCGCTCGCGCTGGTGCCCGATCACGCCGAGGCCCGGCTCGGGCTCGGCGAGCTGCTGCTCGACTCCGGCGATCTGGTCGAGGCCGAGCGTCAGCTCGAGCGCGCCGTCGATGCGCTCGGGCTGGTCCGCGATCACGTGCACCTGGTCGAGGGCTTGGTCCTGCTCGCGCGCACGCTCGAGGCCTCCGATCGCGGCGGCGAGGCCTACCGGCGCCTGACCACCGCGCTCCGCCACGATCCCGACGACCTCTCGATCCGGCTCGCCGTGGTCCGCAACCGGCTCGGCGCCCGTCGGCACCGCGACGTGGTGACCGCCGTCGATCAGCTCGATCAGCGGCTCGACGCGTCGGCCGGAGGACGCGAGCTGCCGCTCGGCGGACGCGAGGCCAAGCTCGCCGCCGAGATCTTCGCGATCGGTGGCGAGTGCGAGCTCGAGAGCAAGCAGCCCGACAAGGCCTACGAGCGTCTGCAGCGGGCGCTGCAGCTGGATCCCGACAACCGTCGCGCGCTCGCGTTGATCATCCCGTGGCTGCAGGACCGCAGCGAGATCATCGACGCGGCCCGCTACGCCGCGCGCCTGGCCGAGGCGCTCGAAGATCCGCACGCGCGCGGCTCGGCCTGGGTCGACGCCGGCATGCTCTACCACGAGGCCGCGCAGATGCTCGAGGACGGCGAGCTCGCCGACGCCGGCCAGAGCGGCGGCCGCGAGCTGACCGAGAGCGAGCGTCGCACTCGGATCGCCGAGCTCGAGCGCGAGGCGTTCGAGTGCGTGCGCGTGGGCCTGGTGTTGGTCTCCGACAGCCCGACGCCCGTGCTCGATCCCAACCAGCTCGAGGTCGCGTTCCGGGCCTCGTCCACCCACGATCCCGCGCTCGCGCTGCGCTGCCTCGAGCGCTTGCTGCTGCGTGACTTCGACGTCGAGCAGCGGCTCGAGCTGCTGCTCGAGGGCGTGCGCACGGCCATGCCCCCGCGGATGGGCGCGGGCGTGAGCGAGCCGCAGCCCGAGGCGCAGCCCGATGACGACGGCCCGCGCCCGAGCCTCGAGCTCGCGCTGGCCTACGCCGATCGGGCGATCGAGCTCGCGCCGCTGTCGTCGGCGGCCGTGCTCGCCAAGGCCGAGGTGCTCGAGGCCGGAGGTCGGGCCGCCGAGCTGCAGCCGCTGGTGAAGAGCTTCCTCGCCCGCCTCGAGCAGGGCGCCGGCGACGACAAGGACGTGGCCGCGCGCATCAACCTGCTCACTCGGCTCGCCGCGATCCAGTCGGAGCAGACCCCGGCCGAGGCCGCGGCCACGCTCGAGGAGGCCGCGCGTCTGAGCGCGAAGCTGGGCCACCGCGAGCTGTCGAGCTTTGGCGTCTATCCGCAGGTTGGGACCCACAAGCAGCTGGCCGCGATCTACGAGCGTCTCGCCAGCACGGATGCGCCCCCCGATCCGGCCAAGGTGATCGACAACCACCGCGGCTTGCTGATCCACGATCCGCTGCACCTGCCCTCGCTGCGCGCCCTCGCGGCCCACCACCAGCAGCGCGGCGAGCTGCAGCGCGCGCTCGCGATCCAGCATGTGATCGCGCTGCTCGATCCCGCCGACGAGGCCGCCAAGCAGTTCGTCGCCGAGCACCGCGAGACCCAAGGTGGCGATCTCGAAGAGCTCGACGTCGCGGCCATCACCGGCGAGCTGCCGACCGCGGCGGGCGTGCCCGAGTCGCTGATGCAGCTGTGGGAGTCGGGCCAGAGCCTGATCGCCGAGCACTTCGACAAGCTCGAGTTCGACGCCAAGGCCCGGGTCTCGCCGGTCGGCGACGGTGCGCTGGCGCAGGCGTGGCGCGACGTGCTGCGTCGGATGGGCCAGACCAAGGTCGTGCTCGTCGCCGATCCCAC
>DATLLB010000490.1:0-5499 GCA_035538075.1 Enhygromyxa sp. | reverse complement strand
AAGTCGAGCCGCGCGCGGTAGTCCTCGACGTCGATCCCACCGATGTGATTGTGCCAGGAGAAGAACGGCCGACCGGAGTCGCTGATGTTGGCGCCGGTCAGCTCGAGCGTCGCGTCGTCGCCGAGCAGGTTGCGAACCGTGGCGACCACCCGCGGCGAGAGCAGCTCGCACGCGACCTCGGGGCAAAGCGAAAACAGCTTGGTGATCACGAACCCAGTCGGGTTGACCAGCACCTTGTCGTCGAGCATGCGGCCGCGCGGGTCGTAGGGCGTGGGCGCGCCGTAGCGCTGGTAGATGTCCTCGAAGGTCGACCGAAAGCGGGCGACCTGCTCGGGCGAGTGTGTGGCCTCGAGGACCGTGTAGCCGCGCTCTCGCAGCTCGCTCGCGTGCAGTTCGGCTTCCGTCATTTCATTGCTCCCACGCCTACATCGCCCTCGCTCGCGCGCTCAGGCTCGAGCGCAGCGCGGAGCGCCTCGATGTCGGTGTCGCCGAGCCGCTCGGCCATTGCTCGCAAGATGCGGAGCAGCAGCTGCGGAGCCGACTGTCCGCGGTACGACAGGCCCACGCACCCAGCCTCGACGAAGTGCCGCGAGCCCTCGCGCGGGGCGATGCGAACCTCGTGCGGAGAAAATTGCGGGTGCTCGATCTCCACGGTCAGCTCGCCGTGCTCGAACGACGCGGTGTTGATGCGTGGGCCGTCGAGCCGCGCTCCCGCGGGCGCGAGCCCGAGCAAGCGCGCGAGCTCGAGCGGAGCCACGCGCTTGGCCACGGGGATCTCGACCGGCCGCGCGCGCGTCTGCTCGGCCCGCTTGCGCGACGCGATCTGAACCAGCGAGCTCTGCAGATCGGCGAGCTCGCGAAAGGTGTCGGCCCGCTCGGCCGCGCTGACCTGCGGAGGCGTACGCGTCACGACGTCGTCGTAGTCGTCGAAGCGCTCGCGCGCAGGCCCGGGCCACTCGGCCACCGCCGCGTCGCCGAGCACCGTCCCGGGCAGCGGATGGTAGGTCGACCACATGAACGAGCCCGGCTGTAGTCGATGCAGCAAGTCAGTGGTCGAGCGAGTCTGCGCCCGCGTCTCGCCAGGCAGCATGGTCATCAGCGAGGCCGAGGTCGCGAGCCCGAGCGCGCGACAGTCATCGAACAGCTGCTGCAGCCGCGCGTCGGGGGTCCGGCGGTTGAGCACGTCGTGCCGGAACGCCTCGTCGCCGGACTCGACGCCGCAGTGAAAGAGGATGCAGCCGGCCTCGACCAAGAGCTCGAGCCGCTCGCGGCTGGCCGCGCTCGGATGCATCTCGACCTTGAATGGAATGCCGACGCGACGCGGATACTCGCGGGCCAGCTCGCGCAGCCACTCGACGCTGATCGGGAAGTGCTCGTCCCAGAACTCGAAGCCCTCGGGCTCGTAGCGGTCGCGCAGGCTCGCGAGCTCGTCGCACAGATGCGCGACCGGTCGGGTGTTTCGCTTGTCTCGCGCGGCGAAGTTCTGCAGCTTCCCCCAGCGCGGCGCCGAGCAGTAGGCACACGTGAACGGGCAGCCTCGACCGGCGCGAGTCGGGAGGTAGCGATCGACGTGCGGGCCGAAGGTGTTGACGCCGTGGCCGAGGATCGACCGCATGTCGCCGAACACGTCGTAGTCCCACGGCGGCAGCGCGACGATGTCGGGCTCCGGATCGGCGGGCGGGAGCGGGTCGCTCCAGTCCCGAGCCTTGGAATAGTTACGGACCCACATGCCTGGGTAGGACGTCTTGGGTCGATCGCTAGCGAGCTGATCGAGCAGGGTTTTTAGCGGTCGCTCGCCCTCGCCGATCGCGATCGCATCGACCCGCTCACAGGCCGCGACGTCGCGCGGGGCGAGGCTCGCGTGATAGCCACCGACCACAACATAAGGATCGCAGCTCAGCCGCTCGAGCAGCGCGCGGGCGCCCGCCCAGTCGCGGGTCATCGTCGCGACGCCGAGCAGATCGGGCGCGAGCGCGTCGACCCTGGCCGCGACGTCGGCGATCTTCTGCTTGCGGTGCACCTCGAGCGCGAGCGGCTCGTGGCCGGCCGAGCGCACGACGGCGGCCAGCGCCGCGACCGACGAGCTGAAGGCCCGCGGCGGATCGGTGAAGAACAGAAACAGCGCCCTCACGCGGATGCTCCATACACGCGCGCGAGCGCAGGGTCGCGCGCGAGCGCTGCGGCGATGCTGTCGTCACGCCGCACGGTCGGCGGGAGCCCAGCGCGACGCACGAAGAACGCGACGAAATAGCGCTGGCCCGCGCGAGTCATCGGCGTGACCGCGTGCCAGGTGCCTTGATCGAACACGATCACGCTGCCGACACCCGCCTCCACCCGCGTCGCGCCAGGCCAGGGCTCGGAGCCGGGTTGAAACGGCGGCGCGGTCGAGTCGGTGATCGCTCGCGGCCACACCAGCATCGTGCCGTGCTCGTCGTCGAGCGGGCTGCAGTAGAGCGTGCAGGCGAGCCGCTGCGAGTGCTCGAAGGTCGGATACGCGAGCCCGCGAAAGTCCTCACCATCGATGCCGCCGACGTGGTGATGCCAGAAGAAGAACGGGCGCGAGTCATCGGAGACCACGCCCGCGCCGAGCTCGAGCTCGAAGCCGGGGCCGAGGATGTCCTCGAACAGCGCCAGCAATTCGGGCTGTAGTAGCAGCTTCGCGGCGCTCGGCGCCCGACCGAGGATGCCTGCGCACGTCATGCCCACCGGGCTGACGTGCACGCCGGACTCGAGCCAGATGTCCTCGCGCGAGTAGAGGCCCGGCTGCCCGAGCCGCTCCCACTCGGCCCGCAGCGCGGCGGCGAGCTCGGCCGTCAGCTCGCGCGGGATCAAGCCCTCGAAGCGAGTGAACCCGCGCTCGCGCAGCTGCTCGGCATGCGCGGCATGGCTCACGACACCAGCCTCAGCATGTCGTCATGCACGACGCCGATCACCCGACGCAGGCCCGGGACGCTCTCGCTATCGAGCGAGCCGCGGTACGAGTAGGCCAGCCCGTCGCGGCGCACGAAGCAGGGCGTGCCCTCCTCGAAGCGCACGACCTCGAGCACCACCTGCCCGTGCGGGCCGGACAGCTCGAACAGCAATTGCGACGTGCGGCCGCGGACCGCTCGCAGATCCCAGCCGGCCGCGCTGGCGATGCTCTCGCGCAGGCGCCCGACGGCGGCGTCGGCGAGCGGGCCGTTGTCGGCCGAATCGGATCGCAGCTCGAGCGCCGACCCTGGGCGGCTCGAGTCGTGCTCGGCGCCCCGGTCGAGCACCCAGCCGACCCAGTCGTCGTTGAGGATCGGCCGCTCGAAGCTCGCCGCCAGCTCGACCACGCGGCGCCACTCCGACTCGTAGTCGTCGCGGCTCCAGCCCTCGCAGGCGATCATCTCGAAGGTCTGCGGGTCGTACTCGATCGACATCTCCTCGACCCGCTCGAGCAGCGCGTCGGGCAGCACCAGGCAGCGGAAGATCTTGATCGAGTCGCCGAGCTCCATCGAGGTCTCGAGCGTGCGGCGGAACGACTCGGGGTTGTCGCCCGGGAGCCCGAAGATCAGCTCGATGTCGACGTCGAGCCGGCCACGCATGCGGCCCAGCACCTTTTGAAAGCGCGAGGGATCGAAGGGCCGCCCGAGCCGGTTGAGCACCGCCGGGTCGAAGCTCTGGATGCCGACGCTGACCTGCACGTCGCCGAGCCGGTCGAAGAACTCGAGGTGATGCTCCTCGAGATAGGTCGGGTACAGGTGGCCGTGCACGATCGACTTCTCGAGCACGTGGACCTGGTCCTCGGCCGCGATCAGGTTCCGGAACGCTCGCGGGCTCAGGTTGAACGCGGCATCGAGGAAGAACACGTTGGGCACCTCGGCCCGACGCAGGCCCTCGAGGTGGCTGGCGAGGTAGTCGGCCTCGTGCACGCGATCGGACTTTTGATCGCCCCACTGACAGAACGCACAATGGATCGGGCAGCCGCGGAAGGTCTCGACGTAGCCGGTCTTGTGCAGCGGCGCGATGCCGAGCTGGTAGGGCGACGCGAACGCGTTGATGTCCGGTCGCGGCGCGGGATCGCTGCTGCGCCAGAGCCCGCGGCCGGGGAACTGCAGGCCGGTCACGCGCTTGCGCCACTCGGGATCGTGGTGGTGGCGGACGAGCTCGCGGATCGTGCCTTCACCCTCGCCGGGCACGATCGCGTCGAGCAGGTTGCGGAGCTTGTGATGCGGCGGCAGGTCGAACACGTTGCGCCGCGCGGCCGGACCCCCCGCGACGATCACCAGCTTGGGATCGTGCTTGCGCAGGCGCTCGACCAGACCGGCGAACACGTCGAGCGACCAGATGTACGTCGACAGCCCGACCAGCGTGGGCTCGAAGTTCGCGATCGCCTGGAAGTACTCCTCCGGATCGCCGCTGCGATAGTCGAGCAGCAGCACCTCGGTGTCGGCCAGCTCGGGGTCGCTCAGGATCGCCGCGCGCAGCTTCTCGATCCCATAGGAGAACGAGAAAAAGGTGCCGTTCGGATCCCGCCACTGTGCGTCGACCGCCACCAATGCGACTCGGCGTTGCATGCTGTTGGCCTACCCTATCACGTTCCGTGGCGCGATCACGATATCGCTTGGCGGATCGCCAGCTCGACCGGGGACAGCTCGTCGAGGCGCGGCCGCAGCGGATCGAGCGGCCGCTGCATGTAGACCATGGGGTTGCCCATCCAGCGGATGCGTCCGCTGCGGTTGGGCGAGGACGAGTGCATCAGCAGCGGGTGCAGGAGAAACACGTCGCCGGTCTCGCCCACGACCTCGTGAAAGCGCGTGCATTGCTTGGTGATCCGGGCCCCACGATCGGTCACGAAGTCGACCCCCTCGGGGTGCTCGGCCAGCTCGCGCGCCACCCGTGCGACCGAGTCGGGGCACAGCCAGGTGTTGCCCGAGGCCGGCAGCACGGCGTCGAACAGCGTGATGCAGACCAGCCCGTTTTGGATGCCGTCGAGGCGCATGGCCGGGTGCGGATCGTCGATGTGCCAGCCGACCCAGTCGGGCCGCGGGCGATCGAAGCCGAGCTCGGCGTGCTCGTTGAAGTTCAAGTTGAGGTAGTTGGACCAGCTGCGGGTCTTGATGCGCTCGGGTCCGCCGAGCAGATCGCAGATGGCCGCCCAGGCCGTCGGCGCGAACTCGTCGACCGGCATCTCGACGTTGCCCTCGAGCACCAGGCGCGGCCACGTCCAGGTCGAGGGATCGTTCGGCGAGTAGTCACGCAGGGTCTTGCGCTCGTCGGTGGGATCGTAGCCGCGCACCCATTGTTGCGGCTCTTCACGGATGCGGCGGTTGGCGTCCTCGCGCCAGCGCCGGGCGAGATCGGGATCGAAGGCGCGGGGGATCAGCAGGAAGCCGTCGGCCAGGAATTGCTCGATCTGGGCGGGCGAGAGGAAGCGCGGCTGCCAGGCGGAGCTGTTTGCTTTGTGGAACTGCGGCGCCGCGGGGCCGTGCGGATCGATGCCGACCGCGGAGACCAGCGTGCTCTGGATCTTGT
>DATLLB010000489.1:0-7032 GCA_035538075.1 Enhygromyxa sp. | reverse complement strand
TCGGTAGTTGCAACTCGGCGGCGGTGGCCGGGGCCATGCCGGGCTGCTCGAGCAGCCCGGCATGGCCCCGGCCACCGCCGCCGAGTTGCAACTACCGACGCCGAGCATGCCGGTTCCTCCTCCGGCGCAGACCGTCGCGTTGCCGCAGCTGCGCTCGATCGCGCCACCCCGCGCGAGCGCTCAGAAGCGACCGACGAACACCACGCCGATGTGATCGCGGCTGGCCGAGACGCTGCCGGCGTACTCGAAGAACAGCCGCCGCTTCTGCAGCGCGCCGACGATCGTCATCGCAACACCGCCGAGCAGCATCACGCCACCGGGGATCCCCATGGTCGCCGCCGCACGGTTGCGCGAGTCGGTGAAGCAGCTGTTGCCGACCTTGGGATCGCACGGATCGCTGAGGCCCAACGCGATCGCACCACCGACCAGCGCGCCGCCGCTGACCATCGAGGCGATGCCAGCTCCTAGCCAGCGTCGCGCGACCTTGGCCTCGGGGCTGTCGCGCAGCGGGCTGTAGTCGTCGTCGAGCTCGGCGTCTTCGCTCTCGCCATCGAGCGCCTCGTCGAGCTCGGGCGGCGGCGGCTCTTCGGTGTCCGTGTCCGTGTCCGTGTCGAGCGGCAGCTCTTCGCTGTCGGTGTCCGTATCCGTATCCGTATCGAGCGGCAGCTCTTCGCTGTCCGTATCGAGCGGCGGCTCCTCGCTCTCGACCGCAGGCGCGGCCACGACTGGCAGCGGCGCGACGAACAAGCTCGCGAGGCCGAGCAGCGCGATCATGCGGGACGGGTGACGCATCGCGGCGAGCATACGATTAGCGCTCACGCCGTTGCACCCACGTCTGCGCCGTGAAGCTCGCCTCGCCATCGCGGGCCGCCCAAGCCATCTGCGAGGTCGCCACCGCTCCGAACCCGCGCTCCGACACCGCGATCACGCCCACGCCCTCCTCGGGTGTGATGTCGCGGATCGCCAGTCGGATCGCGTCGTTGGGTGTCTCGCCGCGCGCGAGCAGCCGATAGACCTCGGCCGCGACGCGCTCGCGCATGATCGCCTCGCCCTTCCCGGTCGCCGCCACGGCCCCGTGCGGTCCGGCGTAGAGCCCCGCGCCGAGGATCGGCACATCGCCGACGCGCCCCCGGATCGCGAGCGTGGTCCCGCCGGTCGACAACGCCGCCGCATAACGACCCGCGCTCGTTCGCACGACCACGCCGACAGTGTCCTTCGTGGCCTCGGTGTCCTGCAGCTCTGTCGGAGTCGCCACTCGGGCTAACGCATCCGCGAGATCAGCCGGCGGCTCGCCCTCGAAGTTCCAGTGCGCACGCCAGTCCCAGCTCGCCCACGGCCCCTCCTCCGCGAACAGCTGCCCATACGCGCGCGCGAGCTTCTGTCGCGCCTGCTCGGTCGCGAGCTCGCGCGCCTCGAGCCCGAGCGTCTGCGCGAACGCCTGCGCCCCTGCACCCGCGACGAACAGATGCGGAGTCGCGAGCACGGCCTCGGCCACGCGGCTCGGATGACGAACGCCCGAGATCCCAGCCACCGCACCGAAGCGCTCGCGGTCATCCATCACCGCCGCGTCCGCTTCGATCGTGCGCCCATCCAGGCGCAGGTTGGCACCGGTGCCGGCGTTGAAGCGCGGATCATCCTCGAGCAGCTCGATCGCCGCGATCGCAGCCGCGAGCGGATCGTCGTCGTCCTTGCCCAGCTGCTCGAGCCCGCGATCGACCGCAGCCGCCGGACCATCGCTGCGATCGGCCGGCGAACCCTGTCCACCGTGCGCGACGATCAGCGGCCCGAGCTCGACCGCGTTCGCCTCGACCGTGGGTTCCGGCACCTCGCCGACCGTCGGCAACTCGGTGCACGCGAGCGCGAGGATCGACGCCAGGATCGACGCCAGGGCCGGGGCGAGCAGTCGCATTCGCCCGGAGACTACCAGTCTCATGACGGCGCCGGATGCTTGCTCGGACACGTTCGGCGTGCTTGCGCTGTTGCGCCGAGCCCGTCAAGCTTGCCCGGTGCACGGCGTCCTCGCAGCGCTGTTGAGCTTCGCTCCCGCTTCGGCCGCGCCGGAGCCTGCTTCCGATCCAGTCGTGGATCTCAGCGCCGACGAGTGCCGCGATCGCGAGCTCGATCTGTTCGTCGGCTACGGCTCGCCCGACGCGCCCAAGCTGCTGAAGGTCTACGTCGATCCGATCGAGCCTCACCAGCTGAAGATCTGGTTGGAGGCCCGGCGCATCGTCGGCGAGCGCGACGGTGAGCTGCGCCTCGAGCTGGTGCCCACGCGCGGCGGTCGAGCGACGGGCGATCGTCTCTCGGACTCCGTGCGCCTGTGGTTCGTGACCGCGGCTGCGCTCGGTGCCGCCGAAGAGGCCCTGCGTCTGCTCGACGGACAAGACTGGCAGCGCATCGCCGCACAGATCCGCACCCGCGAAGGCCGAGCTTCACTCGCGCGCGAGCTGGGCCTCGAGCCCGAGGACTTCGAAGCGCGACGCAGCGGCACCGCGGGGGCCTGCCTCGCCCGCAGCTTCGAGCGCTCCGCCACCGAGCTCGCCGTTCAGGTCGCGGGCCAGCTGAGCATCGTCGTCGGCCTGGTCGGCGCCGACGGCTACGAGCAGATCATCCACACCGACGACAACGTCTCCGACCTGCGCAGCGCGATCGATCGCCAGAGCATGACGCCGGTGTTCGTCGAGGACGTCGGCGTCGGCTTCGTGCCGTTCGGGCCCACGCTCACTGGCGGTCGAAGCTCGCGCCTCGATCGCACCTTCCCCGGCACCGGCGTGCTGGTGGGCGGCGAAGCGCTGCCGCATCGCCTGGTGATCTTCGTCGAGGACGAGGAGCACGGTCGGCTGCCCGACTGGCTCGAGCCGGCGATGCGCTATCGCAGTCAACACCCCGGCATGCTCTCGATCCAGGTGATCGCCGCCGGCGTCGGCAGCCGCGCCATCACCCTGCGCCGTCGCCTGTGCGCCGCGCGAACGCTGGGCCTCGAGGTCGAGTACGTGCTGCACCTCGCCCAGCGCCCCGCCATTCGCCGCCTCCACGAAGAGTCGCTCTACGAAGCGCTCGAGACCGTCGCCAACTCCGACGCATGCAGCGACAGCGAGCCGCTCGATCCCGGTCCGGCCGGCGACAGCCCCGACTCGCGCCGCGCCAGCGACTTCGGCCACCCACGCGGCGCTTGGCTCGACGGACGACCGGTCAACCCTTCCGATCTCGAGAGCCTCGAGTGGCAGCTCGACAGCGAGCTCGCGCCCAGCTTGATCGACTGGCTCACGACCCCCGATACCTTCGTCGGCGAGAGCTTCGAGTTCGAGTTTTAACCGACGGCTACCATCCCCGACTCACCTTCAGGCTATTCATGGACCTCAAGTACTGGGCCGCCACCGATGTGGGGCGCAAACGAAGCGACAATGAAGACAACTTCCTGATCGATCAGGAGCTGCGTCTGTTCGTGGTCGCGGACGGCATGGGTGGGCACTCGTCCGGCGAGGTCGCGAGCGCGATGGCGGTGCACACGATCCGCTCGATCCTCGCGCACGAGCAGGATCTGCTCGACGAGGACCGCGGCGACGACCCCACCTGGCACATGGAGATCTGCATGCTGCTCGAGTACGCGGTGCACGTCGCGTGCGAGCAGATCTACACCAAGGGCCTGCAGGAGCCCGAGAAGAAGGGCATGGGCACCACCGTGGTGTCGCTGCTGATCGTCGGCGATCGCGGCTACATCGCCTACGTCGGCGACAGCCGCATCTACCTGCTGCGCGGCGGCATCGTCTATCAGCTCACCGAGGATCACTCGCTGATGAACGAGCTGATCCGGCAAGGCAAGATCACCGCCGAAGCCTTCGACGACAGCCCCTACGCGCAGTTCAAGCACGCGATGACGCGCGCGGTCGGGCCCAACGAGACCGTCGAGGTCGACACGCTCGACTTCGACATGATCCCCGGCGACTCGTTTCTGCTCTGCAGCGACGGGCTCTACGAGTATCTCGACGACACCGACATCTCGCGGATGTTGTCGCTGACCGAGGTCAAGGACATCCCCGGTCGGCTGATCGACATGGCCAACACCCGCGGCGGCAAGGACAACATCACCGCGCTGGTCATCCAGGTGCCCGAGAACGCCGACGGCAGCGATCGCGCGGCCGAGATCAACTTCACGCTCGACACCCTCAAGTCGATCCCGCTGTTCGCCCAGCTGACCTACCAGCAGCTCGTGCGGATCATGAACCTCACCCGCATCATCCCGTTCGGAGCCGGCGACGTGCTCTGCTACGAGGGCGAGATCGGCGAGGAGCTGTTCGTGATCCTGCGCGGCGAGATCGAGCTCTCGGCCGGCGGCAACGTGATCGCCTCGCTCGGCCACGGCTCGCACTTCGGCGAGATGGCGCTGATCGACGCGACCCCGCGCTCGGCCACCGCTCGGGCGATGACCGACGGCAAGCTGCTGCTGATCAACCGCGAGGACTTCTACGAGATCCTGCGCAAGGAAGCGCCGCTGGCCGTCAAGCTGCTGTGGTCGTTCGTGCAGGAGCTCAGCAGTCGGCTGCGCCTGACCAACGCCGATCTCGAGCGAGCGCGCAGCGGCGAGTCCGACATCATGGACCTCGACGAGGACCTGCTCGTGAGCGACTCGGGCGGCAACTTCACGCGCGTCGAGGCGCTGCGCGAGCCCAGCGTCGACGAAGAGATTGATCCCGAGGAGATCGAGGCCGTCGACGAGTTCGAGGAGGCCGAGCCCGATCTCGGCTTCGAGCACGAGATGACCGCGCCGAACCCAGCTGCGCCCATGCCGGGCCCGGTCCCCACTGTCGCCGCGCCGCCCGTGGTCGCCGCTCCGGCGCCGCCCGTGGTCGCCGCTCCTGCGAGCGCGGGTCCGCGCAAGACCATGCCGTACATGGCCCCGCAGAGCGGTCGCGTCGCGCCCTCGGGCCAACCGGTGCAAAACGATCAGCTCGACATCACGCTCGGCGAAGGATCGAGCGAAGAGTAGTCGCCAACGATCTACCCAGTGCATCGCAGCCACGCGTCGCTCTACGCTGGCCGCGATGCAAAGGCGCTCCACGGCTTCGATCGGATTGGTGATGGCTTCGACGCTCCTCGTCGCGTGCAACGGCGATGACGGAGGCGGCGACGACTTCAACTCCGGCTTCACCACGCTCGAGACCAGCGGCGACGGTGATGGCGACTCCGGGGATGGCGATGGCGACTCGGGCGACGGCGACGGCAGCCCCGGCGACGGCGACGGCAGCCCCGGCGACGGCGACGGTGATGGCGATGATCCATGCGCAGGCGTCGACTGCTCCGGCCACGGCAGCTGCGTCGACACCAGCGGCACGCTCTCGTGTGCATGCGACGACGGCTACGTCGCGATCGGCCTCGAGTGCGTCTCGTGTCCGGTCGCCTCGGGCACGCTCGACATCGACATCCCCATGATCACGGTCTCGGGCAACAAGCAGATCAACGGCCAGTCGGTCCAGGCCAGCAACTCCGGCTACATGTACTTCATCAACCGCGAGACCGGCGACAGCGTCTCGCTCGGGACCCTCTACAGCACCGCGTACTCGGTCAACATGATCCCCGGCGTCTACGACCTCAAGTACGACGAGGCCAACGACGCCGACGGTGTGCCCGACAACTCCGGCGCGATCGTGATCGAGGGCATCACGCTCCAGAGCTCCGGCAACCTCGACATCAACGTCCCGATGATCACCGTCTCCGGCAACAAGACCGTCAACGGCCAGTCGGTGATGGCCTCCAACTCCGGCTCGCTCTACTTCATCAACCAGCTGACCGGCGACAGCGTCGACCTCGGGACCATGTACTCGACCAACTACTCGGTCCACATGATCCCCGGCACCTACGATCTTCGCTACCGCGAGCAGAACGAAGCCGACGGCGTGCCCGACAACTCCGGGGCCATCATCGCCACCTACATCTCGCTCGAGGCCTCCGGCAACTACAACATCGACATCCCGACCATCACCGTCTCGGGCAACAAGACCATCAACGGTCAGGCGGTCCAGGCCTCCAACTCCGGCTCGCTCTACTTCATCAACCAGCTGACCGGCGACGCCGTCGACCTCGGGACCATGTACTCGACCAACTACTCGGTCCAGATGATCCCCGGCACCTACGACCTGCGCTACCGCGAGCAGAACGACGCCGACGGCGTGCCCGACAACTACGGTGCGATCGTCGCGACCAACATCTCGCTCGACGCCTCGGGCAACTACAACATCGACATCCCGATGGTCACCATCTCCGGCAGCAAGAGCATCAACGGCCAGTTCGTCCAGGCCTCCAACTCCGGGTACATGTACTTCATCAACCAGCTGACCGGCGACAGCGTCGGGCTCGGGACCTTCTACACCGCCAGCTACTCGGTCGACCTGATCCCCGGCACCTACGACATCAGCTACGACCTCGCCAACGACGCGCCCGGCGTCCCCGAGAACACCCGGGCGATCTTCGAGACCGGCATCGCCCTGCAGAGCTCGGGCGCGTTCGACATCGACATCCCGATGGTCACCCTCGCGGGCGACCGCACCATCAACGGCCAGCACGTGATGGCCTCGAACTCGGGCTATACGTACCTGATCAACCGCACGACCGGCGACGCGGTCAGCCTTGGGACTCTGTACTCGACCACCTACTCGGTGCAGATGATCCCGGGCGTCTACGAGATCCGCTACCGCGAGAGCAACGACGCGCCCGGCATCCCCGAGAACTACGGCGCCATCCTCGGCTGCGTCCAGGTGCAGTGAGGCTCGTCGCAGCCGTGGTCGATGGCTAGGAGCCGAAACGAAGTTGTACTGGGCGTACTGCGAGAACTTCCGACGGGGTGCGAAAACCCCTTGAGATGGCGGCGGCTTGGCCCGCATCCCGTCGGAATGGTTGGGGTTCTTGCGTGCCGCGTGGTTCCGGCGACGGGGCCGCGGAGCTAGGCCACAGCACAACCGGCAGCACAGGGCACCTCGCGGGACTCGACTCTGCCTGGGGCTCCAGCGAACCTCAACGGTTTCGCGTCGCCGGAAC
>DATLLB010000488.1:0-2058 GCA_035538075.1 Enhygromyxa sp. | reverse complement strand
GGCTCGAATTCCTTGGCCTCGGCCTCGCTGTCCCAGGTGATCACGCCGACCAACAACGGCGCTGCGGCCGGGTTGGTCTCATGCTCGAGCGCGATGAAGCGATCGCCGCCCCAACCGGCCGCCGCAGCCCGAGCTTTGAAGGGCGGGGCCACGTCGGCCAGCATCGCCACCAAGCTGGCCTCGCCGAGCTCGTCTTCCCACGCCACTTTGTGACCGCCAGCGACCTCGAGCAGCGGACCGGCGTCGATCTTCACCGGCTTGGCCGGCTCGCGCTTGGCCAGCTTGTCGAGGTGCAGCATCTGCTCGGTGGTGGTCGGCATCTCTTTGTAGAGCGCGTCGATGGCCGCCCAACCCTGATCCCGAGCCAGGCGGATCACGTTCATGGTCCCGTCGGTGTAGGGCATCTGCAGCATGCGCGCGAGCGTGGGGTGGGGCACGCCCATGCCGTCGCCGATCATCAGGACCATGTCGGCCTGGGCGCTCAGCAGATCGTCGCCGATGCCCGCGAGCCCTTCGCTACCCGCCATCCACGCCAAATAAGAAGCCTGCGCGTCGCCTTCGACCAAGAAGGTCTGCGCAGTGTCGAGGTCGCTCTGACCCTTGTGCATGTGGGTCATGGCCTCGAGGTTGAAGTGCATGTCCTGCAGCCCATGCGCGCCTTCGTGGCCGACCACCATGCCCAGCGATCCGCGATCGAGGAAGTCGCCGATCAGCAGCACCTTGCGCTTGGGATCGTAGATGCCGAGCACCCCAAACTCGTAGAGATCGAGCATCACCTGCTCGCCGTCGCTGCCGACCGGGAGCACGCCCAGCGAGGTCTGGATGCGACCGAGGAGCTTGATCTCCTCCGAGGTCATCTCCTCGTACATCGCCGTGCGCACGAACTCGCGCACACCTTCTTTACTAATCAGCTCCACCCCAAACTCCCCTTTGACCGGGAGGCCGCGGGTGGCTGCGACCTCTTGGATGATGCGCCGCGCCGAAGCGTCCACGCGGGCCTGCTCGGCGGCTCGCTCGGCGTCCTCGGGGGTCGCATCGTTGGCGCTAACACCCTCATGCGGATCTTCTTCCACGACCTCGGCGGGCGGGTTGGCCGGGTCGTTGCTCGGCGGCGGCGGGTGATGGCAGGCGCCGACCGACGCCAGGCCGGATCCGAGCACGAGCAAAACGGTGAGGGTCGAGGCGCGCGTGGGCACTGGCACGGAGCGTAGCAGGCGAAGCGCGAGAGGGTTTCGTCGCCGTTCGGCGCTCGGAGGCGAGTCGAGATTTGGGCGCACGAACGCCGGCCCCGCCGAGCGTGGTCGAACTCGCGCGTGGTCCGCGATCGGTCGGCGAGCCGGGTCCAAGGGTCACAGGCTCACAGGAGAGTTTCGAGCACCTCCGCGATCGCGTCGGCAATCGTGGAACCATAATCGGTTCGCGCCTGGCGATCCTGCTCGACTTGGATCCCGCCCAGGCCATTCGAGGTCAGCCAGTTGACGAGGTTGCCGGGCGAGTCGCCGTCGTAGATGTCGGTCGGCTGCGCCACGCTGACCGCCATCGACGTGGGCAGCGCGGCCGCGATCGCACTGGCGAACAGCTGCTTGAGCTCATGCGGGGCCCCGCCACCGACGACCACGCCACCTTCGATGCTCTCCATGCCGTGGAACGAGACCGCGTACGCGAATCCGCGGTTCGCGATCACCTTCAGTCCGGGGAAGCTGTCGGGGTGCAGATCGCCGCTGCGGATGTGCCAGGCATCGAAGGCGCCGCCGCCTTGCCGCCAGCCCTTGCAGATCCACGAGCTCGCGCCGAGCGTGGCCGTGAGATGCTCGGCCTGCTGGTCGGTGCCAACCTCGATCATGCCGCCGTGTGGCGCGAGCACGACCACGCCCTGGTTGTGTCCGTCGTCGACCAGGCGCTCGATGAATTCGCTCTGGGCCTGGGCCTGGGCGTCGGTCAGCCCGGTGGCCACGACCTTGTTGCTCACGATCGCGTCGAAGGTGTCCGAGGTGCCGAGCCGCTGCCGCCCGTAGATGTTCATACGCATGATGTCGGGGTTGTCGGCCTTGCGCAGCT
>DATLLB010000487.1:0-2804 GCA_035538075.1 Enhygromyxa sp. | reverse complement strand
AACCGCTTCCTGAAAGAATGGTTCGAGACGCACTACCTCGACCTCGCGCTCGACGAGCTCGAGTCTCGCCACGAGCGCAAGTTCAAGGTCGCGATCGAGGTGGTCGAGGAGCCGCCGCTCGAGTCCAGCGTTGGCGCCGAGCGGATGGGACGACGCCGCGACGACGTGGTCGAGATCGTGCCCGCGCGGCCGGCCAACGATCCGGGGGCGGCCAACTCGAGCTCGCGCGGGCCGAGTGGCCCGCCGGCCGGCTTGCATCCGCGCTACCGCTTCGAGTCCTTCATCAAGGGTGCGTGCAACGAGCTGGCCGCCTCGGCGGCGATGGCCGCTGCCGACGAGCCCGGCACCCGCTTCAACCCGCTGTTCATCTACGGCGGCGTCGGGCTCGGCAAGACCCTCCTGCTGCACGGCGTCGGGCATGAGCTCTACCGCAAAGACCCGAGCCTGCGGATCGTGTACCTCAGCGCCGAGCAGTTCATGAACGAGTTCGTGACGGCGGTGCGCAACAACGAGTTCGATCAGTTCCGCGCCCGCTATCGCCGTGACTGCGACTGCCTGCTGATCGACGACGTGCAGTTCATCGCCGGCCGCGATCGCACGATGGACGAGTTCTTCCACGTCTTCAACGCGCTCTACGAAGCCGGCAAGCAGATCGTCGTGACCTCCGATCGCGTGCCGGCCGACATGGTCGGGATGGAGGAGCGGCTGACCTCGCGGCTCAACTGGGGCCTGGTCGCCGACGTGCAGCCGCCCGATCTCGAGACTCGCATCGCGATCGTGCAGACCAAGGCCGAGCGCGACGAGATCGCGCTCTCGCCCGAGGTCGCGCTGGCGATCGCCGAGCTGGTCCGCTCCAACGTGCGCGAGCTCGAGGGCGCGCTGCTGCGGGTGACCGCGTTCGCGCAGCTGCGGGGCGTACCGATCGACGCCGAGTTCGTGCGCTCGGTGCTGGGCAAGGCCGGGCCCGCCGATCGTCCGCCGATCACCGTCGACGCCGTGCAGAAGGCGGTCGCGGCCTACTTCTCGGTCAAGATCACCGACCTCAAGGGCAAGCGCCGCCACCGAGGCGTGTCGCGGCCGCGGATGGTCGCGATGTACCTGTGCCGGCAGCTGACGACCGCGAGCTTTCCGGAGATCGGCATGCGCTTCGGCGGCAAGGATCACTCGACGGTGATCAACGCGGTCAAGCGGATCGAGGCGCTGCAGGCCGAGGACGAGGAGCTCCGCGTCGCGATCGACTCGCTGCGCGGCCAGCTGGCGAGCTAGGTTTGAGTGAGGGACCGTGGCCGGTCCCTCTCCCCACCGTGGCGAAGCCACGTCGGGGCCCCTCACCCCCTGCCGGCCCTGCCGGGCCGTGGGTCGGGCGGCCTTGGCGTCGGTGATCGCTCTTGCGCTGGCGCGCATGCTGGGCGATCACCGACGCGGCATGCAGCTGTTCATCGACACCGCAGACGTGAAGGAGATCGCCGCCGCCCAGGCCATGGGCCTGCTCGACGGCGTGACCACCAACCCCACGCTCGTCGCCCAGACCGGCCGCAAGATGCGAGAGGTGTTGGTCGAGATCTGCGAGATGGTGCGCGGCCCGGTCAGCGCCGAGGTGCTGACCACCGACTACGACTCGATGATGACCGAGGCCCGCGAGCTCGCTGCGATCGCGCCCAACATCGTCGTCAAGGTCCCGCTGATCGAGGCCGGGATCCGAGCGGTCAAGACCCTGACCGAAGAGGGGATCAAGACCAACGTGACGCTGTGCTTCTCGCCGCTGCAGGCTCTGCTCGCGGCCAAGGCCGGGGCCACGTACATCTCGCCCTTCGTCGGGCGGCTCGACGACATCGGCCATGACGGCATGGAGCTGGTCGAGCAGATCGTCGACATGTACGAGAGCTACGATCTCGACACGCAGGTGTTGGTCGCGTCGGTGCGCTCGCCGATGCATGTGGTCGAGGCGCTGCGGCTGCGCGCGGACGTGGCGACGATCCCGTTTGCGGTGATCGGCAAGCTGATCCAGCACCCGCTCACCGACCTCGGGCTCGCGCGCTTCTTGAAGGACGCGGCGGCGATCCCCAAGGAGTGATTCAATCCGAAAGCGGCCGCTTCGCGTCCGGCCCGCTATGCGGGCGCCCTTCGGGCCTTTCGGATTGAGACCTCCGCTTCGCTCTGGTTCAGCTGCGCGTGCAGCAGCACGCCACGCCCCAGTCGCTCTCCTCGATCGGATCGCCGACCGGCACGGGCTCGTCGCAGGGGTGGGCGGTCGCGGGGCTGTATTCGCTGGGCGCGGGGCAGGTGTAGCCGCCGATGAAGGTCCCGCCGTCGCAGGCATTCTCGACGCAGGTCTCGCCCAGCGCCTCACAAACATCGGCGCAGGTCTGCACGCCGTCGGGGATCAAGCAGCCCTGCGCGCACTCCTCTCCCGGCGAGGCGCAGTTGCAATCGCCCGGATAGGTCGCGTCGCCTTCCC
The DNA here is from genome assembly GCA_035538075.1 of Enhygromyxa sp. Taxonomy (GTDB): domain Bacteria; phylum Myxococcota_A; class Polyangia; order Nannocystales; family Nannocystaceae; genus Plesiocystis. The sequence goes on along the minus strand of DATLLB010000487.1, from coordinate 346 downwards.
ACAGCTCACAGCTGGCGCTGTCGTCCGCAGTGTCGGCGCCATCGCCATCGCCATCGGTCTCGGTCTCGGCGTCGGTGTCGGCACCTTCGTTGCTTCCGTCATTGCCCTCGCATGCGGAGACCGCGAAGAGCGAAAGGAGCGCGGCGAAGGCACTGCGTCGGGTCATGTGCTCGAAGTGCCAAGACTCGTCGACTCGATCAGGAGTGATCGGTCAGGCAACCTCGTGGCACCTCAGGGCATGCGGACACATCGGGTGATTGCGCTCGCCGGGCTGCTGGTGCTCGGGTGCGATGCCAGCTCTGGTGAGGAGAGCGAAAACGCCGACCAAGCTGGCGACGGCGACGGC
>DATLLB010000486.1:0-2729 GCA_035538075.1 Enhygromyxa sp. | reverse complement strand
GATCATAGACGACATCGACCCCACGCCCGCCGGTCAGCGCCTTGACCTCGTCGCGAAACGATCGCACGCCGCCGCGATCGTCGGCGATCGCGATCGTGTGATCGGCCCCGACCTGCGCGAGCTTGTCGGCCGAGCGCCCGGTCGCGATCACCGTGGCGCCGACGAGCTTGGCGACCTCGACCGCGGCGAAGCCCGTCGCCCCGGTCGCGCCGTTGATCAGCACAGTCTCGCCCGGCTGCACGCGTCCGCGATGGATCAAGCAGTGATACGCCGTCTCGTAATTGCCCAGCAGGTTGCAGCCCTGATCGAAGTCGAGCGTCGCCGGCAGCGGGATCAAGGCCTCGGCCGGCACAACAGCCCAGCGCGCGAACCCACCCCAGCGCTGGTAGGCGCCGAGCGAGCGCGGGCCCGTGCGGAGCCCGTCGGCGATCACCGCGTCGCCGATCGCCAGCCCGTCGACCGCCGACCCAACCCACGCGACCGTGCCCGCATACTCGAGCCCGGGCGTGTACGGGGGCGCGGCCATGTGCTGGTACTGGCCGCTGGTCATCAAGAGATCGACCCACCCGACCGCAGCGCTGCGGACCTCGACGATCACGTCGCGTGGCCCGAGCTCGTGCGGATCGGGCCGCGACTGCTCGACCAGCTCGAGGTGCTGCTCGATCGCGTCGAGCGGCGTCTCGCCGAACTCCCGCACGATCACTCGCCGACCGCTCACAATCGCTTCGTCGCTCATTCGCTCGCGTCTTCTTGGTCTTCTTCGTCGTCGCGGATGATGATCACCTTGCCGCGCTCGGGCTCGGGCTCGGGCTTGGACGACTTGCCCTTGCTCGGCTTGCTCTCCGGCTTCGGCTCGGCGGGCTGCGGCGGGTTGGGATCGAGCTCCGGCGTCCACTGCCCGAGCGTGACCGGAACCTCGATGCGCCCGGCCCCGCCCTCGGGCAGCAGCCAGGTGAAGGCCTCGGCGCGCAGGCAGTCATCGACGGCGTCGTGCGAGGGCCCCCGCGCGACGACCTCGACCTGATCGACGCGCCCGAGCTCGGTCACCGTCATCCGCAGATCCCAGCGCGCGCCGACCAAGCCCTCGCTCGCGACCAAGATCGGCCGCAAGCACTCCGCCACGCTGTCGTGATGGCTGTTGAGGATCGCCCGCAGCGACGACTCCTCGTGAGGCGTCCCCTCGAGCTGCGCGACCGGGCCGAGCTCGACGCTGCCGCCGAGCGAGAGCTCGTCGGTCACGCCAAAGCCCACGCTCGCCGTCAGCAGGTCGATCGCGTCGGGATCGACACACGCCAGCGCCGGCGTGTCGACCGGGGCCAGCTCGCCGCCGAGCGCCAGCGAGAAGCAGCGGCGCCCGTCCCAGATCTGACCGACGCTGATCACCACCGACCAGTCGACCCGCGTCTCGCCGGCCAGATCGCCGTCGGTCCAGCGCAGCGGGGTGCCGGCTGGGATCCGATAGTTGGCCTCGGGCTCGACGACCGGCTCGGGCTCCGCCCGCGGTCGCTGATCGTAGAAGGCATCGAGCGCGAGGTGACGCAGGTTGGCGACCTCGTTGGGCTCGTCGATCTGCTGGCGCTGCTCGGCGCAGGCGTTGCGAACCGTGAGCTCGACCGTCTCGCCGCCGTCGTCGCGCAGCCACAGCGTCGAGCCTTCGGCGTCACGAAACAGCGCCTCACCAGCGTCGGCCCCGCGTGAAGACGACTCCAGCTCGACGCCGGGATCCCACGCCACACCCACCGCGTCGTTGGGGATCGGCGCGAGCGTGCGAATGCCATCGGCGTCGATCCAGCGCCAGCTCGATCCCTCGTCGATCTTCGGCAAGCCGGCGAGGTGCTGCACCGCGCCGACCCGCACGCCCGCGCCGAGTCGCAGCCGATCGGGCCGCGAGCGGGCCGAGAAGGTCTCGACCTCGAGCGGCCGCGTGGTGACCTGCGCGAGGTGAACGATCGGCACGTAGAGCAGCAGCCGCAGGTGCTCGAGGTCGGTCAGCCGCGAGCCACAGCCGATCGGCGCGTCGCCGTCTTCGCCGTCGAGGTCGTTGGTGATCGCGACGAAGTCCCCAGCCCCGCCGATGGTCCCGTCGCTCGCTCGCACGATCCCGACCGTGCGAAACGCCTTCGCGCGCGGCGGACCGTCGCCGCTGCCGAGCGGCGGATCGGGCAGCACGATCGCGTAGCTCGGGCTCGTGAAGGTCGGCCGCGCGTAGACCCGAGCCCCGGCCGCGAGCGCGACCCGACCCTGCAGGTGCGGCGGCACGGGCTCGATCGTGATCTTCACGCTGCCGGCAGCGAGGCCCGACGGCGGCACCGTCTCGGGCTCGTCACGCTTGCAGCCGACCACCGCGAGCAGTGCGAGCACAGTCCAAACTCGAGCGCCGCCGAGCACCAAAGTTGTTTAGCAAGCTCGCGGTCGGTTTGGCCAATGACAAGAAGTCAAAGCCCATGCGTCGGCAGCGGTCGCGATCACGCCGTCCAAACTCGGTTGTATGCTCGCCGATGACGAAATGCCCACGCCGCTCGACGACCCCCCGCGGGATCTCGATGACGCGACCGCGTGGCGCGTGTGGGCGGACTATCTGCAGAGCCGCGGCGACCCGCGGGGCGAGTGCATCGCCCTCGAGCTCGCGGGCCTCGACGCGAGCGCGCAGCTGGCCATGCGAGCGCTGCCAGCCTTGCCGACGCCGGACGAGTGGCGCGCGGCGGTGCGCGAGCCCGCGGCGCGGCTCG
>DATLLB010000485.1:0-7455 GCA_035538075.1 Enhygromyxa sp. | reverse complement strand
CGCGCGTCCCCCGACCGTTTACCTCGGGTTTACGCCTCGCGGCGCCCGGCCGGTCCGGCCCTGGTCGAGAATCGATCGGGCTCGCATGGCGGATCGCAAGCAAACCATCCTTCGGTTAGTCACCTTCGTCTGCGTCACCGGCCTCGGCGTCATCGCCTACGTGTGGCTGACCCACAGCGCCGAGGCGCCCAAGACTCGAGCGCAGCGCGAGCGTGGCCAGCCGGTCCGCGTGCTGGTGGTCGCCGAGACGGCGGCGGTGCCTCGTGTGACCGGCTATGGCGAGGTCGCGGCGGCGCGCAGCTGGCAAGGCGTGGCCGAGGTCGGCGGAACCATCATCGAGATGGATCCCGACGTGCAAGTCGGGCGGGTGATCGACGAGGGCACCGTCCTGTTCGAGATCGATCCCGAGGAGCTCGAGCTCGAGAAGCGCCGCACGGTCGCGAGCGCCAAGGGTGTGCGGGCGCAGATCGCCGAGCTCAAGGCTCGCGAGGCGAGCGCCAAGGCCAGCCTCGCGGTCGAAGAGAAGGTGCTCGCGCTCGCACAGAAGGAGCTCGAGCGCACGGACGCGCTGTATCGGACCGGCAACGTGTCGCAGACCGAGCTCGAGGCGGCCGAGGCTTCGGTGCTGAGCGCCCAGAAGTCGGTGGTCTCGCTGCAGAACACGCTGGCCGAGCTGCCGGCCTCGCGGCGGATCCTGGAGGCGCAGCTCGAGGAGGTCGACGTCGGGGTCACGGGCGCGGAGCTGGTGCTCACGCGCACCAAGATCGTCGCGCCGTTTCGCATGCGCATCGCGGAGCTCAGCGTGACCACCGGACAGTCGGTGTCGTCCGGTCAGGTGCTGCTCGTCGGTGAGGGGCTCGACAAGCTCGAGGTCACCGCTCGCCTGCCGATCGGCGGCATCGATCCGCTGCTGCCACCGCGCGGTGAACGAGCGCCTGCGCAGCCCGACAGCGGGCCGCCCGAGCAACCCCGCACGGGCTGGATCGAGCGCGTCGCCGAGGCCGTCACGCCGACGGTGCGCCTGCACATGAACAGCCTCGACGCGTCGTGGCCGGCTCGCTTCAGCCGCTTCGCCGGCGTCGATCCGCTCACGCGCACGACCGGGGTCGTGGTCGAGATCGATCGCTCGCAGCGACGCGCAGGCTCGCGCGACGTTCGGCTGTCGTCGGGCATGCACGTGTCGGTCGAGTTCGTTGGCGCGCCCAAGCCGGGCTGCTTGGCGCTGCCGACCGACGCGGTCCACGACGGCGTGGTGTTGGTGGTCGGCGAGGACAACCGGCTGCAGCGGCGCACGATCGAGGTCGCCTGGGCGCAAGAAGAATTCGTGTGCCTGGCGTCGGGCGTGACCGCGGGGGAGCAGGTGATCGTCAGCCAGGTGGTGCCGGCCGTCGAGGGCATGCGCGTGATCCCGACCGTCGATCAATTCGAGACCGAGCGCCTGCTCGGGGTGCTCGGCGCCGGGGGGCAGGACGCGTGATCGACTACTTCGTGCGCCATCCGACGGCGGCCAACTTGTTGATGGTCGCGATGTTGCTGATCGGCATGCTCTCGCTGCCCGATCTGCAGCGCGAGACCTACCCCGAGTTCGAGGCCGAGGTCGTGCAGATCCGGGCCTCGTACCCGGGCGCCGACGCCGAGACCATGGACGAGACCGTGGTCTCGCGCATCGAGGACGTGCTCGGCGGGCTCGAGGGCGTCGCGGTCATCCGCGCGACCTCGAGCGAGGGCTCGGCCTCGGTCTCGGTCGAGCTCGCCGACGGGTTCGAGATCGAGACGCTGCTGACCGACATCAAGTCGGCGGTCGACACGATCAAGGACTTCCCGACCGACATGGAGGAGCCCACGGTCACCGCCCAGACCCGCTCGCGCAGCGTCGCGACGATCGCGGTGACCGGGCCGATGTCGGGCCGCGATCTCAAGCTCTACCTCGAGCGGCTCAAGCGACGGCTGCTCAGCTACGACGAGGTCTCGCAGGTCAGCATCGCCGGGTTCTCGACCCATCGCCTGCAGATCTCGCTCGACCAGGCCGCGCTCCACCGCTATGGGCTCGACGTCGCGACGGTCGCCAGCGCGATCTCGTCGCAGAACCTCGACTCCCCGCTCGGCGAGCTGCAGCTGCGCGGCCGAACCTTGCTGGTCCGCTACGAGGACAAGCGCGTGACCCCGGCGCAGCTGCGGCAGATCGTGGTTGCGACCGGAGACAGCGGCGCGGAGGTCCTGCTCGGCGACGTTGCGACGGTCGACGACGCGTTCTCGCTCGAGGAGGAGCAGACCTACTTCAACGGCGAGCGCGCGGGCATGTTGGTGGTCAACAAGGCCAGCGACGAGGACAGCATCGAGGTGTTCGCCGCGATCGAGCGCTTCATCGCCGAGCAAGAGGCGATCAAGCCCGACGGGGTCGAGTTCTCGATCACCAACGACAGCACCACGGTGATCGAGCAGCGGCTCGCGCTGCTGCTCGAGAACGGGATCCAAGGCCTGCTGCTGGTGTTCTTCACGCTGTGGCTGTTCTTCGGTCTGCGGCTCGCGTTCTGGGTCGCGGCCGGGCTCCCGGTCGCGTTCCTGAGCGCGCTGTGGGTGATGTCGCTGACCGGACAGAGCCTCAACATGATGACGATGATGGGGCTGCTGGTCGCGATCGGTCTGATGATGGACGACGCGATCGTGCTGGCCGAGAACGTCGCCACCCACCTCCAGGCCGGCAAGTCACCGATGCAGGCCGCGGCCGACGGGATCAAGGAGGTCGCCGACGGCGTGCTGTCTTCGTTTGCGACCACCGTCTGCGTGTTCGTGCCGCTGTCGTCGATCGGCGGCAGCATCGGCCGGACCTTGCAGGTGATCCCGGTCGTGCTGATCGCCGTGCTGGCGATGAGCCTGATCGAGGCGTTCTTGATCCTGCCCAATCACCTCGGCCACTCGCTGCGCCCGCTGACGACGCCGTCGCGCTTCCGGGCGCGCTTCGACGCGGGCTTCGATCGGCTGCGCGATCGCAAGCTCGGAGGACTCGTCGACTTCGCCGTGCGACATCGCTACGGGGCCGTCGCGCTCGCGCTCGCGGTGTTCCTCACCTCACTCGGCGCGGTGGTCGGCGGCAAGCTGCGCTACCAGGCGTTCCCGGACGCCGAGGGTGACATCGTCGAGTTTCGCCTGGAGATGCCGGCCGGCACCTCGCTGGAGGCGACCAAGCGCGAGACCGATCGCGTGGTCGCGGCCGCGCTGGCGGTCTCGGACCAGCTCAGCCCGGAGCAGCCCGACGGGCAGGTGTTGGTCGAGAACACCTCGGTGCGCTTCAACTACAACCAGAGCGTCGAGCAGACCGGCCCACACGTGGCCACGGTCACCATCGATCTGCTGAGTGTCGAGCAGCGGACCACGACGCTGGCCGAGTTCACCGACGCATGGCGCGAGCAGCTGGGCCCGATCCCCAACGCGGTCGCGACCAGCTTCGGCGCGGGTGGCCGCCGAGGTCCCGGCGGCAACGCGATCGAGGTGCGGATCTCCGGCGATCAGCTCGCGCGCATCGACGAGGCGGCCGAGCGCGTGAAGGACTACTTCGCCGAGCTCGACGGCGTGTCCGATCTCGCCGACGACCTCGAGCTCGGCACCGCCCAGGTCCGCGTGCGACTGCGGCCCGGGGTCGGCTCGCCGGGCCTGACCGGCTCGAGCGTGGCCCAGCAGGTCCGCGCCGCGCTGTCGGGTGTGTCGATCGAGCGCGTGTTCCAAGATGGTGAGGAGTACGAGGTCTTCGTCGAGCTCCAGCGTCATCACCGAGACACGGTCGCGGATCTCGAGGGCCTGCCGATCACGATGCCCGACGGCACCCAGGTCTCGCTCGGCTCGATCGCCAGCGTCGAGATGGCGCGCAGCTACGGGCGGGTCGCCCGGCGCCAGGGGCTGCGGACGGTGACGGTGACCGGCGCGATCGATCGTGAGCGGGTCAACTCGAGCGCGCTGATGAGCCAGTTCCGCGACGGGCGGATGGCCGAGCTCGCGGCCGAGTACCCCGATCTGCAGTTTGCGATCGGAGGCGAGGCCGAGGACTCGGCCGAGACGCTCGGGTCGATGGGGCGCGGCGCGGCGATCGGCCTGCTGGCGATCTTCGTGGTCTTGAGCCTGCAGCTGCGGACCTACCTCGAGCCGGTCGTGGTCATGCTCGCGATCCCGTTCGCGTTCGTCGGCGTGGTCGCAGGCAGCCTGGCGATCGGCGCTCCACTCAGCTCGCAGTCGGTGCTCGGGATCGTCTCGCTCGCCGGCATCGTCGTCAACGACTCGATCTTGTTGATGCTGTTCATCAAGAAGGCGCGCTCGAGCGGGATGTCGGCGATCGACGCCGCGCGCACGGCCAGCCGCGATCGCTTCCGGGCGGTGTTGCTGACCTCGGCGACCACGATCGCCGGGCTGGTCCCGCTGATGTTCGAGACCAGCCGGCAGGCGCAGACGCTGATCCCGGTCGCGACCGCGATCGTGTTCGGGCTGAGCGCGAGCACGATCTTGGTGCTGGTGCTGCTGCCGGCCACGTATGTGGTGCTCGACGACCTCGGGCTGGTGCGCGCCGAGCCGCCCGCCGAGCCCTGACGGGGCTCGCTTGCACGCGGAGATTTTCGGAGTACACCTCGCCGCGATGCGGTGGGGTGATGGGACGCGGAACGGTAAACCAAAGGCGCGGGCTTCGGTCCGGGCAGTGTCCGGCTCGCTACTGGCGGCTGCGCTTCGCTGATGACAGCGCAGAGCGGCTCGCGGAGCTCGAGCCGGACGAGGCTGGCGAGCATGACGAGCACGACGGTTGGTATCGATGGATCGATCCTCGTCAGACCGCGCTCGATCGTGCGATCGCCGAGCTCTGCGTGCGGATCCGCGGGGCGATGCCCTTCCACACGCTGGCGCTCGGCGATCGAGCGCGCGAGTGGTCGCGCGCGACCGCAAGCGACCAGCCGATCGAAGCCCGCCTCGTCGATCACATCGAGCACATCACCACGCGCGAGCTCGACCAGCCCGAACGAACCGACGACCTGCTCGAGCTCGAGGCGATCGCCGAGCGACACTTTCGCGACGATCTCGGCTTCGTGCTCGGCCTCGCGCTGTTTCAGCCCTTCTGGCTGCGCTCCCCGGCGACATGGTGCCCACGCGATCCGGCCAGCTTTGGCTCGCTGGTCGAGCACCTGCTGCTCGCCTACCCTGCCCCGCGCTTCCTCTACGCCGCTGCTTTGGACCTCAGGCACGTCGCCGAGCTGCGCTGGATGGCCTACCTGATCGCGCTCGGCCAGGGCGGCAGCGTGCGACGGCTGGCCGAGCTGGGTCGTGAGCGTTGGCCCGACGAGTGGGCCGTGATCCCGCACAAGCTGGTCGCCTGTCTCGGCCGCGTGCACGAGCAACACTCGCCGCGCTCCGGCTTGATGGAGGCCGAGGTCTTGCGTCTGGGCGGCAGCGCGATCGAGCACCGCCGACTGTGCAGCGATCACAGCTTCGCGTTCGATCCCACCGCCGACGAGAAGACGCCCGAGGAGCTCGGGTTCTGGCGCACGACCGTGGAGTGGCTGACTCGCCACCGCGAGCAGCTCACCGACGACGACGCCACCGTGATCCTGGCCTGGGCGCGTCACATGCAGATCGAGCAGCAGCGGATCGGCGAGCCGTTTCGCTGGCGCGGGCGCACGGCCGCGAGCGCGCTGCGAGAGGCGACCGCCTACCGCGACAGCCTCCAGCGCCATCGCTGGAATCGGCTGAGCTGGCGCCACCACGGCTGGGACTGGCAGGGCAGCCACGGCGACCTCGGGTGGTCGATCCACGAGCTGATCGACAGCGCGCAGCTGCATGACGAGTCGCAGGCGATGTCGCACTGCGTGTACAGCTACGCGCACGCATGCTGGAGCGGACGCACTGCCATCTTCAGCCTGCGACAGGACGGACGGCGACGCGTGACGATCGAGCTGAACCTCGCCAGCCAGCGCGTCATGCAGGCCAAGCGCGCCTGCAATCAAGAGCCGAGCGCGCTCGAGTGGGCGGTGATCCAGCGCTGGGCTGGTGGCTTGCCGTAACTAAAACAGATCGATCGCGCCTGCGGAGGCCGGCGTCTCGTCGTCGCCGATCCGGTTGGTGTGCCCGTAGCCGAGCCGGCCCTCGGGGTTGTCACCCCAGCAGAGGATGTCCTGCGCGCCCACTCGCGCGCAGCTGTGCTCCCAACCGACCGTGAGCTCGATCGCGGGCCCGCCGAGATCGATGGCCGCGACGCTGCTCGGCGCCTCGTCGTCGCCGACCTTGTCGACGCCCATCTGTCCGAGCCCGAGCTGGCCCTTGTCGTTGAGGCCCCAGCAGCGCACGTCGCCGTCCTCCAGCAACGCGCAGCTGTGGTTCAGGCCGGCCCCGATCGCGACGGCCGAACCGCCGAGATCGATCGGCATCAGGCCCGACGGCGCCTCGCCCTCGTCGTCGCCCCAGTCGTCGGTGTTGGCCTGGCCGAGCTGGCCGTGATCGTTGCGACCCCAGCACAGCACGTCGCCCGAGCTGAACAGCGCGCAGCTGTGCTCCTTGCCGAGGCTGACCTGCTCGAGCGTGGTGCCGAGCGGGAGCGAGGCCGGGTACAGATCGACGATGCCGGCCATCGACGGCGACTCGCCGTTGTCGTTGCCGAACGTGGTCGTGTTGCCGTAGCCGAGCTGCCCGCGGCCACCTCGGCCCCAGCAGATCAGCTCGAGATCGTTGGTGACGGCGCAGCTGTGATCGCCACCGGCCGCGACCGCGAGCGCCGGAGCGCCGAGCGTGATCACCCCGATCGAGCTGGGCAGCTCGTTGTCGCCGATGTTCTGGTTGCTGCCGATGCCGAGCTGGCCGTCGGCGTTGCGACCGAAGCAGCGCAGCTCGTTGGTCGCAAAGCGAACGCACACGTGCGCGCCACCGGCCGAGTACTGATCGGGCGGGTCGCCGAGATCGATCGCGGCCAGGGCCTCGTGCGTCTCGTCGTCGCCGAGCGAGTCGTTGTTGCCGTGACCGAGCTGGCCCGACGCGCCCAAGCCCCAGCAGCGCAGCGCGTCGTCGTCGAACAGCGCGCACACGTTGCCCTCGCCGGCTTCGATGCTGATCGCCGCGCCGGGCAGCGGGATGTCGACGGACGCCGACGGGCTCTCGTCATCGCCGATGTCGATGACGTTGCCGAGGCCGGTGATCCCGAGCGCGCCCTCGCCCCAGCAGCGCACGCGCCCGCCTTCGATCAGCGCGCAGGTGTGGCGTCCGCCCGCGCTCAGCTGGGGGACCTGCGTGAAGCTGCAGTCGTCGTCGCAGCCGTCGCCGTCGACCCGATTGCCGTCGTCGCAGTCCTCGTCGACGTCGACATTGCCGTTGCCGCAATTGAAGATCGCGCAGACACCATCGACGCACATCAAGGTGTTGTCGCAGCTCCCCGGGCTGCCGTCGCACTCGCAGCCGAGGGTCGTGCAGGCCGGGTCGCCGTCGCCGTCGCCG
>DATLLB010000484.1:0-12851 GCA_035538075.1 Enhygromyxa sp. | reverse complement strand
TGTCGAGCTCGCGATCGATATAGTTGAGGTGGCGAAACGTGCCGACGGGAATGCCGGGCGAGGCGACGTGCTCGCGCCATTCGATCACCGAGATCACCCGCCGACCAAACACGGTCAGCAGCTCGAGATCGCAATGCGTGAATGTGTGGGGCTTGCCATCGAGCACGCACAGCGTGCCGAGGGCCTCGCCGTGGCGACCGAACAGCGGCACACCAGCATAGAACCGCAAGCCGCGTTGCTCGACCAGGATGTTGTGACGAAAGAACGGGTTCTCGAGCGTGTCCTGCACGACCAGCGCTGCGCGTGCGGCCACCGAGTGGGTGCAGAACGAGTCCACCCGCGAAGTGCCGCGAGCCTCGCTCAGATTCTCCGGAATGCCGCACCCGGCCGTCCAGAATTGCGAGTCGGCGGTGACGACCGAGAACAGGGCGATCGGCACCTCGAAGTGGGCGGCCACCTGCTCGACGAATTTCTGCAGGCCCGGCTCGGGCGCGGGCCGGTCGAGCTGCAAGTCGAGGATCGCCTGCAAGCGCCGAGTTTCGTCGTCGATCGCGATCACACCGGTCGAGACCTCGGGCTCGCGGCGCGCCAGCACCTCGCGCACGGTCCGAATCAGCGTGACCGCGTCGAACGGCTTGGGCAGCACCGCGTCGGCCCCCAGCTCGCGGGCGTGCGCGAGATAGGCGACCAGCGCCGAGGCAGCGATCACCGGCGCGGCGTTGGGCCGCTGCTTGTACTCGCGCAAGAACGCGAAGCCATCCAGCACCGGCATCATCATGTCGGTCAGGATCACGTCCGGCTCGAGCACGTCGAGCAGGTGCAGCGCGCAGCGTCCGTCGCGGGCCGTGACCACCGCGAGGTCGTCCTCGGCCTGCAGCAACATGCGGGCGATCTCGAGGTAGCTCTCCTCATCATCGACAAGCAGCACCAACTTGCGATCTGAAGTCCTCATCAGGAGGCGAGCACTGCATCGCGCATGCCGTGCTGACCGACCGTAGCCAGCTCGCGCGGCGCTCGCAGCTTCGAGTAGACTCCGCCGATGTCCGCCTCCGGCACGGCCCGCGAGCTTGTCGAGCGACGCGAGCGGCAGCGCTGGCTGCTCGCGCTCGCGTTGCTGAGCATGCTCGCCGTGTTGCTGCGCCTCGAGACGCTCGACATCGGGCGCATGAGCGACGACTACATGCAGCACGCGATGATCGCCGGGAGCTTCCCCGGCGACGGCTACGTGCCCTTCGACCTCTACGCGTTCGTCCGCGCCGACGTCGAGCTCGCGGCCCATGTCGATCAGGGCACGGTCCCGTGGTTCGCCGAGTCAGAGTTTCACGGCGCGGTGCTGCGGCCGCTGTCGAGCGCGCTCTTGTGGCTCGATCACGTGGTCGCGCCCGGCAACGTGCGGCTCTGGCATGCGCACTCGCTGGTCTGGCTGGCGCTGACGGTCTTCACCTTCGGTCTGTGCGCCCGCCGTCTGCTGCCGCGCTGGCCGGCCGCGCTCGCGGTCGTGCTGTTCGCCTGCGACTCCGCGTTCGTCTCGCCGATCGCCTGGCTGGCCAACCGCTGCGTGCTGGTCTGCGCGGCGTCTGGGTTCGCGGCCATCTTCGTGCACCTCGAGTGGCGGCGGCCCGATCCGTCCACGCCCGCGTGGCTGCGTCGCGGCGGTCCGCTGCTCGAGCTGGCGTTGCTCGCAGGCAGCCTCGGCGGCGGCGAGTACGGGCTCGGGGTGATCGCCTACTTGTTCGCGTGGGAGCTGTTCGAGACCGGCGACGCGTGGACGCTGCGAGCTCGCGCGCTGATCCCCGCCGCGATCGCGATCGGCACTTACCTGTTGCTGCACAGCCTGCTCGAATACGGCACCTTCGGCGCCGACGTCTACGCCGATCCGCTCTCGCATCCGCTCGGCTGGTGGAAGTGGGCGAAGTTCCGCATCCCCGCGCTGTGCACCGGCGCGCTGTGGTCGATCTCGGCTTCGTCGGTGATGGTGTTCGAGCACCCGGGCGCGGCCTGGTGGCAGGCGCTGTGGCCCGCGAGCAATCCCTACGAGGTCTACCAGTCGCACCTGCGGCTCTCGCTGGTCGGGCTCGGGCTCGCGGCGCTGGCCTTTTCGCTCGCGCGCGCGGGCCTGCATCCCGACGAGCGGCGGACGCTGCGAGTGCTGGTGATCGGCGCGTTCTTGGGGTTGTTGCCGGTCTCGGTCGCGCCCTCGCACGAGCGGCTGCTGGTGCTCGCGCAGCTCGGCGCGTGTGCGGCCGTCTCGTTGCTGGTGTTCGCCTGCGTGCGCCTGCTGCTGCGACCGGACGTGCGCGCGCGCCTGCGTGGCGCCGCGCTGCTGCCGTTGGTCGGCGCGATGTTGCTGCTCCACACCTACGGCGATCTCAAGTGGAACCACCGCTACCTGGTCCACCTCGACACGCTCTCGACCGTCGACGAGCTGGCGTTCACCGAGGGCGACCTGCTCGAGCACGAGCTGGCCGGCCGCGACGTCGTGGTGCTCAACGGGCCCAGCCAGACCGTCGGCATGTACGGGCCCTTCGTGCTCGACACGATGGGCAAGCCGACGCCCGCCAGCTGGCGATCGCTCGCGCTCGGCAGCGAGCACCCGATGTTCGCGTTCCGGCCCAACGTCAACACGCTCGAGCTCACCGCCATTCAGGGTGAGTGGTTGATGACCGCGGGCGAGCTGTTCTTCCGTCGCGCCGAGCAGCTGCTCCCGACCGGCTCGAAGTTCCACTACCCCGGCATGGACGTGGAGGTGATCGCCGATCGCGACGGCCACCCGACCAAGGTCCGCTTCGTGTTCCCCCACTCGCTCGACGATCCGCGCTACTTGTTCCTGACCTCGACCAACCGCGGCCTGAATCGCTGGGCGGTCCCCAAGGTGCTGGGCACCGCCGTGGTGCCGCTCCCGCGCGTGCCGTTCCCCGCTCACCTGCTGCCGTTGGCAGCACCGAAGTGAGCGACTCGACAAGCTCGCGAGAGCGCGCCACTTCGCTGTTCTTCTAGCCGCCCAGCCCACGCCAGTGCTATGAGACGCCGTGCCCACGGCGGCCATCGACGTGCTCGTGATCGGGGCCGGACCGGCCGGCTGCGCCGCGGGCATCAGCGCCGCGCGAGCGGGCGCGCGTGTGCTGGTGCTCGATCGCGCCACGTTCCCGCGCCCGAAGACCTGCGGTGACGCGGTCTCCAATCGCGGCGCGCGAGCGATCGACGAGCTCGGCGTGACCACCGACGCGCTCACCCGCATCCCCCACGCGATCGTCCATGCTGCCGCCGCGATCCTGCCCGACGGCACCCGCGTGGGTCGGAGCTTCGGGCACGAGCCCGGCTACATCGTGCCGCGCCTGCAGCTCGACGATCTCCTGCGTCGCTACCTCGAGGCCTCGGGCGCGCAGCTGCAGCAGGGCGTGAAGGTTCGGCGCCTGCTGGTCGAGCGCGGTCGCATCGTCGGAGCGGCGAGCGACGAGCACGAGTGGCGGGCCCCAATCACGATCGCCGCGGATGGCCCGGGCTCGCTCGCCTGGGCGGCCCTCGGGCTCGAGTATCAGCGCGGTCGCCAGCTCGCCGTCGCCAGCACGGCCTATTATGAAGGTGTCGAGTTCGGCCACGACGCGGGCGTGTCGGAGCACTACTTCGAGCTCGAGCTGCCGTGCGGCTACGGCTGGGCGTTCCCTCCGGTCGAGGGCCTCGCCAACATCGGCGTCTACCAGCGCGCCGATCACTTCGAGCGCGGCCAACACAAGCTCCCGCGCCTGCTCGACCGCTTCGTCGCCCGCCACCCCGAGCGCTTCGCGGCCGCGCGGCTGTGCGGCAAGGTCCGGGTCTGGTCGCTGCCGCTCGCGGTCAGCCCACGCCCGCCCGCGGGCCCCGGCGTGCTCGCGGCCGGCGACGCCGGTCGCTTCATCGATCCGCTCTCGGGCGAGGGCATCTGGCAGGCCCTGCACACCGGGCGCCTCGCCGGCCAGCACGCGGTGCAGGCCCTCGGCCATGACGGCCTGAATGACAAAGCCGCGAGGGCCTACCAGCGCGCGTGCGAACGCGCGATCATCTGGCCCTCGATGCTGCGGCTCGGCGTGCAAGAGGCCATGCGCACGTTGGTCGAGAGCGGCGCCTACCGGCGACCGCTGATCAAGCGCGCCCTCGCGTGGGGCTATCAAGGCGACGCCCTCGAGATCACCAAGCGCACCTCATGACACCGGTGATCAAGATCCTGCTCGACGTGGCGGTGTTTCGCCTGCGTCGCTTCGAGATGGCCAACATTGGCGGCGCGCTGGCGATCGCGTTCGCCTGTCACCTGAGCTGGATCGAGATCGGCTTTCGGGCCGTGTTCGCGTTCCTGCTCAACCTGCTCGTCTACCTCAACAACGACTGGTACGACCTGGTCGACGACCTCGCCTCGACCGGCAAGGATCAGCGCAAGAACGCCTACCTGGCCGAGCACCCGCGCGCGGCCGTGTACGCGCAGCTCGGCCTGCTCGCGGTCTTGCTCGCGCTCGCGCTGTGGTGGGGCGGCGGCTTGCTGATCGCCCTGCTCGCCGGCGCCGGGGTCTGTTGGGCGTACTCGGCCGGGCTCAAGCGCGTGCCGATCCTCGACGTGCTCGCTATGATCGCCTGGGGCATGGCCATGCCGCTCGTCGGGCTCGCGCCCGGTCACCCCGAGGGTTGGCTGCTGCTCGGTCAGCTCGGCCTGTTCTCGGGCGTGTTCGAGTCGATCCAGGTCATCCGCGATCACGACGCCGACGCGAAGGCGGGCGTGCGCACGACCGCGGTGGTGCTCGGGCTCGAGCGCGCGCGGCTTTTGGTCCGCACCTTGATCATCGCCTCCGGCCTCTACGCTGGGCTGATGTTCACCTGGTGGATCGCCCCGCTGCCGATGCTCGCGATGTTGATCCCGCTGCGCGAGGACGCCATCGATCGCTACTGGAATCGCGTGCGGGTGGTGTTCGGGCTCGCGCTGCTGGCCGAGACCGCGTGGGTGTACTGCGGAGGGCTCTCGTGAGTCGCGGCTGGGGCTTGGTCCTCGCAGCTGTGTTGCTCCTCGGCCTGCACGCGCTCTCGATCCTCTACATCTTCGGCGACGCGCTGCCGCTGCCCGCGATCGCCTTCAACCGCGGCGACTTTGGCACCCACGCCGAGCAGGTCCGCCGCGTGCTCGAGTCGTTCGAGACCGCGGGTCAGCACTGGTGCTACGACGTGCAGCTGCTGGCCGGCTCCCCCAACGGGGTGCTGTTCGACGCCGACAACAAGGGTTGGGAGCTGTGGACCTGGGCGCTGGTCAAGCTCGGCGTCGGCGAGGGCAAGGCCTACAACGCGTTCGTGCTGGCCATCCACGTGGCCATGCCGCTGGTGATCTATGCGTCCGCGCGGCTGTTTCGGCTCGATCGTGCGGCCGCGCTGACCACCACCGGGCTCGCGCTGCTGCTGTGGTCGTTCGACTCGTTCACGCGCTGGATGTGGTACGTCGGGACCGTCTCGTACGTGTTCGTCGCCTACTTCGCGTTGCTTCCGCTCGCGTTGTTTCACCGCTGGATCGAGGATCGCCGGCCCGTGTTCGCGCTCGGCTGCGCCGTCGGCCTCGCGCTCGCGCACCTCGTGCACCCGTACATCTTCTTCATCCTGGTCGGCCCGATGCTGGCCGAGTACGTGCGCGCCGGGATGATCGAGCGGTCGATGAGCGCGGTCCAGCACGCGTGCACCTGGGCCATCGCCGCGCTGACGCTGCTTGTCAACGGCTGGTGGCTGCGCACCGCCCTGCGGTTCGTCCACTACCTGCTCGACTCGGCCTTCTACGAGCAGAGCGGCCTGCGCTTCGTCCTCTACGACTTCTTCGGCCTGCTGTTCGACTCGAGCACGCAGGGCATGATCGGCCCTCGCACGGCCGTGCGCACGCTGGCGTTGATCGCCACCGTGTTCGCGCTGCGAGCATGGCGACGCGCTGGCGACCGCCGCCGCCTGCCGTTCCTGGTCATGATCGTGGTGATGGCCGCGTTCGCGTACCTCGGCGGCTACACCGTGGTCGCGCAGATCCAGCCCTATCGCCACGCGCTGCCGCTCGGCTTCGCCTTGCTGATCCCCGCGGGTTGGTGGCTGACCGAGACCGCGCGCGCGCGACCGTGGCGGAGCTTGCAAGCAGGCCAGCGCGCGGTCGCGGTCATCCTGCTCGCGTTCGCGGTCCAGCACCTCGCCCGCGACGTGCTGTACTTCTTCGCGCCCTCGCTGCCCGATCGGCAATACCTCGAAGGCGGCCGCGAGGCCCCGATGGGCGCGCTCGGCCACGTGCTCACGCCCGGCTATCGCTACGAAGATCAAAACCAGTGGGAGAGCATCATCGCCTGGGTCGCCAAGAACGACGACGGTCAGGCGCGCTTCTTGGTCCAGGAGCAGGTGCTCGGCGAGTACCTGATGGCGCGCACCAAGGCCCAGGTGATCGGCGGCTTCCTGGTCATGAACCTCGAGCACAGCGACGCCAACTGGTGGCGCCACAACGGCATCGAGCCGCCCTACGACGCCGCGAAGATGCGGCGCTTCTTCGAGACCTACGGCGTGCGCTGGGTGATCGTCGAGAAGCGCGGACTCAACCCGTGGTGGGACGCGCAGACCGATCTGTTCTCGCGGGCCGGGTTCGCCGATGGAATGATCGTCTATCGCGTCAAGCCGAAGATCTCGCTGATCGACGGCAAGGGTAAGGTCCAGGCGCGGATCAACCGGATCGAGGTCAGCGGCACGCAGCCCAACCAGGACGTCGTGCTGCGCTACCACTGGATGGAGACGCTGCGCTGCTCGCCGGACTGCACGATCGAGCGCGAGCCCGTCGAAGGCGATCGGGTCGGCTTCATGCGCGTGCCCGCGCCGCATCCCAAGGACTTCGTGATCGAGAACTCGTACGAGTGGTGATCACTCTCGCTCGAGGCGAGCGTGCCGAATCAGCTCGGCCAGCGCCTCCGCCTCGGGCACCTTCTCCGCGCCGATCGGCGCGACCGCGGCGTAGATCGCCAGCGCGGCCGCGATCTCCTCGCCCGCCGGCTTCAGCTCGCCGCGCTGGTAGTGCGCCCGCGCCAGGACCTCGCGGGCGCCAGCGATCATCACGTGCTGATCGCCGACCGCTTCGAGGTAGAGTGCGAGCGCCTCGCGAGCGAACGCCACGCTCTCGTCGGTCCCGTAGTCGCACAGCTGCGCGCGCTCGGTCAGCAGCTTGCCGAGATCGGGCGACGGGTAAACCATGTGCTCGCGCGCCAGAGGGATCAGCGGCTCGAACTCGGCGCGTGCACCCGCACAGTCGCCGAGCTTGCCGAGCGCCCACGCGGCGTGGGCACGAGCACCTACCGCGATCGCGGTCGGCTGGCCGCGCAGCGCCTCCAAGCTGTCCGCGATCGCGAGCATCTCGACGCGAGCCGGCTGCCACTGCTCGAGCCGCAGCTGCAGCACAGCCTTGGCGTTGCGCACATCGAGCATCTCCGGGTGCTCGGGGCCCATGACCTGAACCAGCTCGCGCTCGCCGATCACGAACTGCTCGAGCGCTTGCTGAGGCTGACCGAGATAGCCGAACAGCTGCGCGCGCGAGATGATCAGCTGCCCATGCTGGAGCGGATCGGTCTGGCGATCGGTGAGCGCCAGCGCGTGGTCGTAGCCGGCGATCGCCTCGTCGAGCCGGCCGTCGACCGCCTTCACCCATGCCTCGTTCGACGCGAGCTCGCGCAGCAGCTCTCGGTCGAGCTCGTGGTGGTCCGCGATCGCGTGGGCCTGCGCCAACCACCGCTTCGCGCCCTGCAGATCCTGGGTGGCGACGTGCACGTAGACGAGGCTCGTGAATGCGTGCAGACGCAGCGCCGCCGCGCCGTCCCGCTCTGCCGCCGCGAGCCCAGAGAACGCAACATCGACGGCCTCCTCGCGCCGCTCGAGCTCGGCGAGCACCACACCGCGCTGCTCGGCGATCCGCACGTGCAGCGCCTCGAAGCCGCGCCCGAGCGTGGCCGTGAACAGCTCGGCGCTCGCATGGTCGGCCTGCGCCAGCCGACCAAGCTCGTACTCGAGCTCGACCCGCTCGATCCCACGCTCGAGCTGGGCGAGCTCCTGCGGACTCACGTCGGGGTGCGCGGGCTCGATCGACGCGTCCCGACACGCGCTCGGATCGGGCAAGCGCGCGAGCATGTCGAAGCTGTGCTCGAGCTCCTCCGCGGTCGCGCCACCCAGCAGCTCCGTGGCGATCTCGAAGTGCTCGAGCTGGCGATCGAGGCACAGCAATTGCCGCTCGTGCAGCGCGGGCGTGATGCCTCGCCCGTAGCGATCGCAGAGCTCGAGATCGACGGCGGTCCAGCTCGCGGCCCAACCGGCCAGCTGCTCCTCGACGTAAGGCCAGCTGCGCCGCGCCAGCTCGCCACGCCGCGCGAGCGCGACGGCCAGCTGCTCGGACACCGCATCATTCCAGACCGCGCTCACGCGACCGGACTCGCAGGTGTGCACGGTCGCCGAGTCGCGCTCCCCCGCCGCCAGCACGATCGCCGCCACGCCCAGCGCGGTCGGAATGGCCGCCCACCACCAGCGCCGATAGTTCGTGGGCGCGAGCGCATCGAGCAGCGCTCGCATGCTCGGCCAGCGCTCGTCGGGGTGCCACGCCAGCCCGCGTCGCAGCGCTCGCTCCACTTTTGCGGGCACGTCCTTGCGCAGCTTGCCGAGCCTGCCCACCCGCGCCCGCGCAAGTGAGCGCGACGAGCCGCCGCGACCATACGGAAGCTCGCCGCTCAGCGCCTGCCACAGCGCGACACAAAACGCGTATTGATCGACCCGCGCGTCGAAGCTCCGGCCGCGACGCTGCTCGGGAGCCATGTAGTTGAGCGTGCCGAGCACTGCGCCCGGCCGGGTCAGATCATTTGGATCGCTCTCGCCCGAGCCGTCTCGCGATCCCGGCGAGGGCTCGTCCGCCTCACCCAGCAATTCATCGCTCGATTCATGAGTGCGCCCGGGATCGCTGCCGGGCGTGGTCGTCCAGCTCGCGAGCCCGAAGTCCAGCACCAGCGCCTTGCCGTCGTGGGTCACGAGCACGTTGTCGGGCTTGAAGTCGCGGTGAATCACGCCCTCGGCGTGCGCGGCCACGAGCCCTTCACCTGCGCCTCGAAATACCGCGAGGATCTCCGCGACCGAGCGCGACTTGACCTGCAACCACTTGCGGAGGCTGACGCCGTCGACGTACTCCATCGCGACGAACAGCTGCCCGTCGACCTCGCTCAAGTCGTGGACCGCGACCACGTTCGGGTGTCGCAGGCGCGCCATCGCTTGGGCCTCGCGCTTGAGTCGGCGACGCAGCAGCTCGGCCGACACCGCGTGCCCGCGACGCACGAACTTGATCGCCACGCGACGATCGAGCTGAGGATCCCACGCCGCATACACGACTCCCATCCCACCGGCGCCGAGCCGTTCGCGCAGCTCGTAGCGACCGACTCGATCACCAGGCTTGGCTTGCGAAGGGTCGTCCACGTTGGCGACCGACGAGTGTGTGCCATCGTCGATCCCGTGATCGCGTGACGCGGTGGGCGTGACCGACATGTTCATTGCTCACATGTCCGCAAATGCAGCTGCGTGGACATTGCTCCGCTCGCTTTCGGAGTCGTCGAAGCTGCGGCAGATCGGGAGAGCGTGGTGGGGCGAGACGCTCCACTCGCCGTCGTCGTGTTGCTGAGCATGCTCGACGAGTCGGCCCGCAACCTGCCGTCGAAGCGCTCGGGTGGGCCTGCGGAACCACCGCCTGCTGCTCGGTGTAGGCTCGCGCGATGGACAGCGAAACCCGCACCAAGCTCGAGGCCGCGGCCTTCCGTCGCCTCGTCGCCCACCTGCAAGCGCGCCCCGACGTCCAGAACATCGACCTGATGAACCTCGCCGGCTTCTGCCGCAATTGCCTGTCGAAGTGGTACGCCGCCGCAGCGAGCGAGGCCGGCGTCGAGCTCGACCTCGAGCAGGCGCGCGAGCAGGTCTACGGGATGCCCTATGAAGAGTGGAAGGCCAAGCACCAGACGGGTCCCAAGCTAGCTTCCCCCAAATCGACGCACGACTGAAGCATGGCGACCTGGGCCGAAACTCTGACCGTCGCGACCGCTGGCCGCGAGACCTACGACATCACCAGCCGCGTGCAGCGAGTGGTCGCGAAGTCGGGCGTGCGCTTCGGCTTGTGCAACGTGTTCATCCACCACACCTCGGCCTCGCTGATCGTCAGCGAGAACGCCGACCCCGAGGTCCACCGCGACCTCGAGCGCTTCCTGGCCAAGCTGGTGCCCGACGGCGACCCGCTGTTTCGCCACACCGAAGAGGGCGACGACGACATGCCTGCGCACGTCCGCAGCGTGCTGACGCAGACCTCGATCACCTTCCCGGTCGTGCAGGGCAAGCTGCCGCTCGGCACTTGGCAGGGCATCTACGTGTGGGAGCATCGCCACGCTGCGCACGGGCGGCGCGTGACCGTCACCGTGCAGGGCGAGACCCGCGATCCGGACGATCGGCCGTGAACCTCGAGCAACAGAAACCACCGCTCGCGAGCAAGCGGCTCGCGCGATCGATGGGCAAGACCATCGCCGACTACCAGCTGATCGCGCCCGGCGATCACGTGATGGTCGCGATGTCGGGCGGCAAGGACAGCTACACGCTGCTCGACCTGCTCCGCCGCGCGCAGAGCAAGGCGCCGATCGAGTTTCGCATCACCGCCGTGCACCTCGATCAGGTCCAGCCGGGCTACGACGGCTCCGCGCTGCGGCGCTGGCTCGAGGCGTTTGGCGCCCCATTCGAGATCGTCCAGGAGGACACCTATTCGACCGTGGTCGAGCTGACGCCGGCCGGCAAGGCCTATTGTGCGGTCTGCTCGCGACTGCGTCGCGGCGTGCTCTACAACGTGGCCGAGCGGCTCGGCTGCAACAAGATCGCGCTCGGCCATCACCGCGACGACGCGCTCGAGACCCTGCTGATGAACCTGTTCTACGCCGGCAAGCTGCAGGCGATGCCGGCCAAGTACACGACCGACGACGGCCGCTTCGAGGTCATCCGGCCGCTGATCGAGTGTGCCGAGGCCGACATCATCGAGCACGCTGCATTCGCCGGGTACCCGATCCTGCCGTGCAATTTGTGTGGCTCGCAGGACAACCTTCGGCGCGAGAAAATGCGGGAATTGATCGACTCGATGGCGACCGACAATCCGCATGTGCGCGCGGTGATGCTCAACGCGCTGCGGAATGTGCATCCCAGCCACCTGCTGGATCGCGCGGTCGCGGAGGTGTGGCTCGGGCGGGATAAAGAGCCAGAGCCGCCGTCGGGGCTGGTCGCGCTGCGAATCGAGCGGTAGCGCGTGCGTGCGCGGCCGCACGAGCGGCGGCGCAATCCCATCGAAGGCGGGGCTCACTCCCGGTCGTGAGCACCACCCCACCCCTTCCACGACCGGTCAGCTGGGCCCACGCGCTGTGGCTGGTGATCCCGTCGGCTCTGGCGGCCGCGCTGGCTTGGCAGCAAATGCACAGTCCGCCGATCACCTATGTCGCGTTCCTGACGACCTGGTTGTTCGCGCTGGTCGCCGTCGCGGCCGCCAGCGGACCATGAGTGGTATTTTTCGCCGCGCATGGACGCGGAGCTGGTCGCACGCTGGCGCGCGGGAGACCGCGAAGCATGTGCCGAGCTGTTCGCGGCCCACTACGACGGCGTCGCTCGCTTCTTTCGCAACAAGGTGCCGAGCCACGAGGATGACTTGGTCCAGCGCAGCTTCCTGCGCTGCTTCGAGGGCATCGAGCGGCTGCGCGAGCCCTCGGCGTTTCGCAGCTTCTTGTTTGCGATCGCCCACAACGTGTTGCGCGAGCACTTGCGCGAGCGCGGCCGGGCGCCGCTCGAGCTCGAGTCTCAGCGGGCGATCGACCTCGACCCATCACCCAGCACGCTGGTCGCCGAGCGCGAGCACCAGCGGCTGCTGATCGTCGCCCTCCGCCACATTCCCTTGGCCCACCAGATCGTGCTCGAGCTGCATTACTGGGAGCAGATGACCGCGGCCGAGATCGCCGAGGTCCTCACCGAGCCGGTCGGAACCATCAAGACCCGCCTGCGCCGCGCCAAGCAGCTGCTCGCCCAGGCGGTGAGCGAGCTTGGCCGCTCGCCCGCGCTGGTGAGCGCGAGCCTGACCGAGCTCGAGCGTTGGGCCGCGGCGATCAACGAACAGCTCGACGACTCCAGCGCCAGTTCGTGAAACAATCCATCGGCATGGCCGCTGAGCCGCCGCGGATCTCTGCGATCGATCGCCGGCTGGCGTGGGCTCGACTCGCGGGTGCGTTGTTTGCCGAGCACGATCGCTCGATCGAGTTCGACGGCTACCGCTTGCTCGGGGTGCTCGGTCGCGGAGCGACGGGCACGGTCTATCTCGCGCACGATCCCACGCTCGAGCGCGAGGTCGCGATCAAGCTGCTCGAGGGCGGCGACCGAGCGGCGACGCTGCACGAAGCTCGTGCGCTGGCCAGGGTCGCGCACCCGAGCGTGGTCGCGATCCACCAAGTCGGCGACCTCGACGGGCTAGTGTACATCGTGATGGAGCGGCTGCGCGGGCACGATCTACGCAGCTGGCAACGAGGGCGCGCGTGGCCGGAGGTCGTGCGGATGTACGCCGAGCTCGCGCGCGGGCTCGGCTGTGCACATCGACAAGGCGTCGTGCATCGCGACTTCAAGCCGGAGAACGTGCTGGTCGACGAGCACGGCCGCGGGCGCCCTCGCTGCCAGCTGCGTAGATCGTGCCCGCGCAGCCGCTCCATCACGATGTAGACCAGCCCGTCGAGGTCGCCGACCTGGTGGATAGCGACCACGCTCGGGTGCGCGACCCTGGCCAGCGCACGAGCTTCGTGCAGCGTCGC